>CAYSOD010000535.1:0-2788 GCA_964432385.1 uncultured Rubrivivax sp. | reverse complement strand
GATATTCCATGACGTCGTCCCCCGGTCAGCTCAACGGCCACTGCGACCAGATCGGCAGGTTCAGCCACCAGCCCCACCACTCGGGCCAGCCGCGGGTCCAGAACGGTCCGCTGACCACGATGCACATCGCGGCGAACCAGACGGAGGACAGGGCCAGGAACAAGCCCAGTCGGTGGATGCCCAGCGTCCCCACGGAGTAGCCGATGAAGTCGCGGAAGAAGGTGTCCTCATGCTCGGGCGTCTTGACCGGCTCGCCCTTCTTCGGGTTGGTGGACGACAACACCAGGCCGCCGTGCATGGACAGTGCCAGGGTGGTCGCGAAGAACAGACTCGCGGCGATCATGTGCCACGGGTTGTAGTGGAAGTGCAGGTACTGGTAGGCCACGTTGCTCACCCAGTCCAGATGGCTGTAGATGCCGTAGGGGAAGGCATGTCCCCAGGCGCCCAACAGCACGGGGCGGATCACCTGCAGGGTGACGTAGCCCAGGATGGCGAAGCTGAAGGCCACCGGAACGTGGTAGCCCATGCCCAGTTTTCGGCAGATCTCCACCTCTCGCAGTGCCCATGAGCAGAACGCTCCAATGGCGCACACGGTGATGATCTGCCACAGACCCCCCTCCATGAGGGGCGCCATGTTCAAACCGTATTTCAGGTCAGGCGGCGCGATGCTGATCTGCCAGAGGTTCCAGGTCGGGCCCATGGCCGCACCCCAGAGGATCATGGTGGTGCCCAGCAGCGAGAAGAACGCTGTGGTGACACCAAAGAAGCCAACGTAGAACGGCCCGACCCAGAAGTCGAACAAGTCCCCGCCGATCAGCGTGCCCCCGCGGACACGGTACTTTCTCTCGAAGCTCAGCATGGCCATATGAATCTCTCCGATCGCTGTGCGCGAAGCATCAGTCGGAAGCCGTCGCAAGGCCCACCGGGGGAGCGGGGGTGACGGGCCTGAACCCGGCACCACCCGCCCGCGCGGCAGCGATGCGCCGCGCGTCCGTTACTTCGACGGTGGCAACGGCGCGTTTTGCGCCGCCTTCGCGGCCTTGGCCGTGTCGGGATGCCAGGAGTTGATGTTGTAACGGTCTCCACTGATCTGGATCAGGTGGATGCTCGTCGACACGAACGCGATCAGAAGTCCCGTGAGGATGATCGCCTTGCGTGGGTCGACAATTCGCCAGTAACGCCACATGTTGATTTCCTTTCCGCTTAACTCAGTTGGGATATGACGGTGTAGACGGCAGTCTTGACGCCATCGAGCATGGAGCGTGCGCCCTCTGCTCCTGGCAACAGGCTGCGCCAGTTCTGCAAACACAGCAAGGAAGCCAGCGCGAGCAGCAGGAAGGCGATGAAGGTCACGGCGTAGATGCCATGAAAGCCTTTCAAGGAGTCCTTGAGAGGGCCTTCGCGGCGCTGCGCCAGATGTCCGGCAACGATTTCTTGTCTCATGTCAACCTCACTCGACGTGCATGTCAGAACGTGGATGTCAGAACCAGGGACGCCAGATCCAAACCAGGCTATGGGCGAAGAAGGCACCAACAGCCCACAGCGTGTACCCTTGGATGTAGTACTTGTGGAACTCTTGGCACTCTTCGTCCGTCAGCCCTGACGGATTCACTTTTTCAGCCATTTGGATAGCCTTTCGTGAAGTGCAGCCTCGCCGGGTGGCTCGGCCCTGAAAAGCCGTGACGGCAAGCCGCCCCGGCACCTGTCACCCGGTTGCCCGGGTTGATGTCCGTGCGGACGAAAAGGCGGTGGGAGCAGGTCATGCCGCCACCTCCTGTTTCGTTCGTCCGAACAACGCTGCCAGCCGCGCGGCATTCACCGCGGGCAAACTCTTTTCTCGCGCATCGGCCTCGGCCTGATCGCGCATGCGTTTGGCTGCCGAGATGCGCACCAGCACAGGCTCGGCCTCCAGCAATTCGTCCATCAACGCCTTGGCGTCTTCGTCCCACGGCATCTCGGCGCGCTGGCGCACGGGGGTGGGATCTACCCGGTCGAGCTCGGTGCCCAGTGGCAGGATGTGGAACAACGCATCGAACAGCGCGTTGCAGAACTCCTGCACCACGTAGGTGGCGCCGGCGTAGCCCATGAAGGGCGTGCCCGTGGCGCGACGGATGATGGCGCCGGGGAATGAGGCTGGGATGTACGCGGGCTTGGGACCGAAGCCCGCGGTCTTCTCGGCCAGGTACATGCGCTCGTTGTAGGAGCCGAACAGCACCAACGGCGTCTTCTCGTGCACCAGGCGCCGCACCTCGGCGTTGTCGGTCTTGGCGCCGGCCTTGCGCGAGATGGCGAAGTTGCAGGGCAGTCCGAGCTCGTCTTCGAGGAAGTGACGCAGGCCGCGCGCATAGGTCTCGCCCGCCACCACGCCGAAATTGGCTGTGCCGAAGAAGTCTTGCGTGACCGAGCGCCACAGGTCCCACACCGGCTTGATGGTGGTGTGCTTCTCGCGCTCGATGAAGGGCTCCGGGTCCAGGTGGAGCAGCTGACCCAACTGACGCAGGAAGGCGGTGGTGCTGTGCAGCCCGATGGGCGCTTGCAGGTAGGGGCGCTCCAACGCCTCGCACAGCATGCGGCCGAACTCGCGGTACATGCAGATGTTGACGTCAGCCTCCACGAGGCGGGACACGTCGGCTAGGTGGCTGCCCAGCGGGAACACCATGTTCACTTCGGCGCCGATGCCTTGCACCAGGCGACGGATCTCGGCCAGGTCACTGGGCGAGTTGAAGGTACCGTAGCTCGGGCCGATGATGTTCACGCGCGGGCGCTCGCCGGCCGGGCGCTGCTCAAA
>CAYSOD010000534.1:0-2797 GCA_964432385.1 uncultured Rubrivivax sp. | reverse complement strand
GAACTGATCTCCGCTGCCCTGGAATCGGATCGCAAGGGTGTGTTGCGACGCGCCGAGAAGCTAAGGCAGTCGGACAGGATGTCTGCCTCAGCCGTCACGTCGGCATTGGTCGGTAAACATCGTGGATCCGCTGCTGCTGCACAGGAGATTCGCGTCGCGGGTACTGTCGCCGGCCGAATTACTTGGGATGCCAGGGGGCAGGCAACCATCAGGTTCAGGCCGGGGGTGCTTCACGGTGAAAACGTGAGTGGTCTGATAGAAGCAATCGGTGCGTTTGTCGCTTCCAGTACAGCTAAGTCTTGATCTGGATTTGGACTGGAAACCTGGTTTCCACTCACGTGTGGGCTAGAGCAGTCAAAGCCCAGAGTACACCGGCCGCCTGCCCCTAGATGGGCTGGAAACCAGGTTTCCAGCTGCGCACTAGAGATTGACCCAGACCCCGGCCGCGCTATCCCGGTCCCTTCAGGTCCGGGATAGCGACGTGACGCCGTGAGGAAGCTTTTTGGGATGCAGCCCCCTGCATTTCAAGGTCCTCTTCGGATACTGGTTGCGTGTCCACCATGAAGGCCTACCGCTTCCAGCTGCGCTGCAAGCGCACGCAAGAACGCGCGCTGCGTCGCTTTGCGGGCGGACTGCGCTAGGTGCGGAGTCAGGCGCTGGCGCGATAGCGCGAGCGTCACGAGCGTGGCGAGAAGTTCGCCAGCAGCAGGCGCTCAGGCGCATGGAGGCGGCTTTCAAGCGCTTCTTCGAAGCAGCCCGCACCGGCCAGTCCGATGGCCGCGCTTGCGTCAAGCCGTTGTGCTTCAAGGCCCGCGGCCAGGAGCCGGGCCTGCGCTTTTTCGACCCCAAGCAGTTCGAGCTCGACGCTGTCAACGCACGCCAGGCGCTCCTGCGGCAGCCCGTGGACGGCGCGCTGCGTAAATTCAGCCTCACGCCCGAGGGCGCGCTCGTTGAGCCGCTGCGTGCGCTGGGCAACCAGCAAGCACGCCTAGCGCGATACCAGCGCTCGGTCGTGCGCAAGGTCAGGGGCTCGTTCAACCGCATGAAGGCCGCAGCCCGGCTTGGTTCGCCGCACCGTCGCATCGCGCGCCAGCGCACCGAGTGGCTGCACCAGCCAAGCATGCGTCTGGCGGGTGAGCATGAGGTGGTCGCGCTCGAGGGCCTGCACATACAGGCGATGTTGGCCAGAGCCCGCGGCACGGCCGACGCGCCGGGCCCTCACGTAGCCTGCCCGTCAGGCTCTCCAGGGAAGGCGCGCCAGGACTTCATCGACCTCCTGCGCTAAATCGGCGAGACCTGGCCCGGATGGCCACTGCAGATTCCCCCAGGCAAGACGGTCGGACTATGAGGTTTCGGGGCTGATGGCGATGCGTATGGCGGCCTCGTTGAGACGGTAGCTTCTGCCCTGAAGTTCACTACATGAAAGCCCGCTTTGATACCGTCGTCTCAAAGTAAAGCGTGCTTTAATTGGATGCGAGAGATCGAAGCACGCTTTCAATGCCCCGAACCACCGGCACCTACGCCACCGCGACCACGCTGGGTGAGTCGGTCCGCGCCTTCATGCCGCGACCGCTGCCCCCGGCTGACCCGCCATTGGCGCCAACCTGCTTCGTCGAGCTAAATCGGCGGGCCGAACTGGCACTGGCGCGCCTAACCGGGGTGTCGGGCCTGGTCCCGTCTGTGGAATGGCTGCTTTACAGCGCCATCCGCAAGGAGGCGCTGCTCACCTCGCAGATCGAGGGCACCCAGGCCACGTTGACCGACCTGTTTGACCAGGAAGCCGGTCTGAAGGTCAGCAACACCGACGATATCGAGGAGGTCACCAACTATCAGCGCGCCTTCCGCTGGGTGCAGGGGCAGCTGCGCGACCCGCATGGCTTGCCGTTCAGCGTTCGCCTGCTGTGCGAGGCCCATCGGCGGCTGCTCGATGGGGCGCGAGGTGCCGGCAAGCTGCCCGGCGAACTGCGTCGCTCGCAGAACTGGATTGGCGGCACGCGACCGGGCAATGCCGCCTTCGTGCCGCCACCGGCGCAGCAAGTGGCCGGTCTGCTGACGGACCTGGAGCGCTTCATCCATGCCGCCGACGCCGACCTGCCGCCGCTGGTCAGGATCGCGCTGATCCACGCCCAGTTCGAAACCATCCACCCCTTCCTGGATTGCAACGGGCGCATCGGGCGACTGCTGATCGCGGCACTCATGGAGCACTGGGGGCTGCTGCGGGAGCCGCTGATGTACCTGAGCGGTTACCTCAAGCAGCACGAAGCGGAGTACTACCGGCGCTTGTCGGCCATCCGGGGTGACGGCGACTGGGAGGGCTGGGTGTCCTTCTTTCTCGAAGGCGTGGCCATGGCGTCCGCCGAGGCCGAGCGCAGCATCATCGACGTGGCCAGCCTTATCACGGCCGACCGCAAGCGACTGCTGGAATCCCCAAAGGCGGGGCCGATCAGCTACCGCCTGTTCGAACAGCTGCCGATGATGCCGCGCTTCAGTGTCGAGCATGTTCGCCAGCGGCTGGAGACGACGTTTCCTACCGCCGGCGCCGCCGTCAAGCTGCTGCAGGATCTCGGCATCCTGACCGAGCTCACCGGCCAAAAGAAGAACCGCGTCTACAGCTACCAGGCGTACGTGGACCTGCACTCCCGGTGACGGACCGCCGCAACGCAGATTGCCGCCGGTCTTTTGTCCTGCCAACAGGTGCCGGCGGCGCCAGCGTTACCCCCAGTCTCCGATCAACTCAGGTGTGGGAGCTTGATGTGGCCATCGGGGCGGGCTGAAGTTGACCGGCTAACACTCATGC
>CAYSOD010000533.1:0-2810 GCA_964432385.1 uncultured Rubrivivax sp. | reverse complement strand
TACGCCGACCCGCGCGAAGGCTTCCACCGCGACTGGAACACCCTCATTTACAACTTCGGCCGCCACGAGGTGCGCAACTTCCTGGTGGGCAGCGCGTTGTACTGGCTGGAGCGCCAGGGCGTGGACGGTCTTCGCGTGGACGCGGTGGCCTCCATGCTGTACCGCGACTACTCCCGCGACGACGGCCAGTGGGTGCCCAACGTGCACGGCGGGCGTGAGAACCTGGAGGCGATCGCGCTGCTGCGGCGCGTGAACGAGGTGGTGGGCACGCAGTGCCCCGGCAGCCTCACGGTGGCCGAGGAGTCCACCGCCTTTCCTGGGGTGTCGGCGCCCACCTTTGCGGGCGGCCTGGGCTTTCACTTCAAGTGGAACATGGGCTGGATGAACGACACCTTGCGCTACATGCAGGAAGACCCGGTACACCGCCGCTGGCACCACGACAAGATGACCTTCGGCCTGGTCTATGCCTTCAGCGAGAACTTCATGCTGCCGCTGTCGCACGACGAGGTGGTGCACGGCAAGCGGTCCATCCTGGGCCGCATGCCCGGCGATGCCTGGCAGCGCTTTGCCAACCTGCGCGCTTACTACGGCTTCATGTGGGGCCATCCGGGCAAGAAGCTGCTGTTCATGGGCCAGGAGTTCGCGCAGCCCACGGAGTGGAACCACGACGACGCCCTGCCCTGGCACCTGCTGGACCACTCCGCCCACGCGGGCGTGCACCGCTTGGTGCGAGACCTCAATGCCTTGATGAAACGCGAGCCCGCGCTGCACCGCCTGGACGGCGAGAGCGCCGGATTCGAGTGGATCGACGCCCAGGACCGTGAGACCTCGGTGTTCTCTTGGGTGCGGCGTGCCGAATCCAGCCCGGAGGTCATCGTGGTGAGCAACATGACGCCGGTGCCGCGGCATGGCTTTCGCCTGGGGGTGCCGGCAGGGTCGGCGGCCTGGCGCGAGGTGCTCAACACCGACTCGGCCTTCTACGGCGGCAGCAACCTGGGCAATGGCGGGCAGGCCCTGGCCGTGCAGGGTGTGCCCTGGCACGGCCGCGCGCAGTCCATCGAGTTGCTGCTGCCGCCTCTGGCCACGCTGTTCCTGTTGCCGGCATGATCTGACCGCGCACCGAACGAACAGAACGAACAGAACGAACAGAGCGAAGAGAACGCACGGAAGAAAGAGCTGACCATGCCGCACCGACTGCCTCCTGCCCTGCTGCCCGGCCGTGAAGAGCCCATGGGCGCGTTGGCGCGCGATGGCGGCGTGAACTTTGCCGTGTTCTCGCAGCACGCACAGCGCGTGGAGGTCTGCGTCTTCGATGCGCAGGGCACCACCGAAGTGCGCCGCTACGCCCTGCACGGCCCGCACGACGGGGTGTGGTGTGGCTTTCTGCCGGGTGCCGGCCCGGGGCTCGTCTACGGTCTGCGCGCCCACGGGCCCTACGCGCCGGAGCAGGGCCATCGCTTCAACCCGCACAAGCTGCTGCTGGACCCGAACGCCCGCGAGATCGTCGGCCGTTTCAGCTGGGCCCCCGAGCACCACGGCTACGAGGTTGGCCACCCGGAGGGCCCGCGCTCCTTTGACACGCGGGACAACGCAGTGGCCATGCTCAAGGCCCGCGTGGCCGCACCGCCCCAGCCCGCGCCGGGATGGCACAACGCCCCACGCCTGCCTGCCCGTGACGTGGTGCTCTACGAGATGCACGTCAAGGGCTTCTCGATGACGCTGCCGGGCATCCCCGAAGAACTCAGAGGCAGTTATGCGGCCCTGGCCCACCCCGCGGCCATCGATCATTTCAAGACGCTGGGTGTGACCACGCTGTCGCTGCTGCCCGTGCACTATCACCTGGACGAGGCCGCCCTGGTGGAGCGCGGACTAGTCAACTACTGGGGGTACAACACCTTGGGCTTCAACTGCCCGGACCCGCGCTTTGCGAGCGCGGCCGTGCGCAAAGCCGGCGACCCCACGGCCGTGAACCAGGAGTTCCGGCAAATGGTGCACACGCTGCACGAGGCGGGGCTGGAGGTGGTGCTGGACGTCGTCTACAACCACACGGCCGAAGGTGACCAGCACGGCACCACGCTGTCCTTCCGGGGCCTGGACCACGCCAGCTGGTACAAGCTCGCACACACCGACCACAGCCGCTGTGAGAACCTGACCGGTTGCGGCAACACGCTCAATGCGGCCCACCCGCGTGTGACGCAGTTCGTGCTGGACTCGCTGCGTTACTGGGTGCTGGAGATGGGGGTGGACGGCTTCCGCTTCGACCTGGCCCCGGTGCTGGGCCGCGGCCACCACGGCTACGACCCGCATGCGGCCTTCTTCACCGCACTGATGCAAGACCCGGTGTTGGCGCGCGCCCGCATGATCGCCGAACCCTGGGACGCCGGCCATGCAGGCTACCAGCTGGGGCGCTTTCCCGGCCGCTGGCTGGAGTGGAACGACAAGTTCCGCGACACCGTACGCCGCTACTGGCTCAGCGCCCACGTGGGGCGCGGCGAGTTCGCGCGGCGATTCACCGCCTCCAGCGATGTCTTTCACCACGGCCAGCGCAGCCCGCTGGCCAGCGTGAACTTCATCTCGGTGCATGACGGCTTCACGCTGACCGACTTCACAAGTTACGCCCGCAAACACAACGAGGCCAATGGCGAGGGCAATCGCGACGGGCGCGACGACGAGATCTGCGACCCCCTGAACGGCGCGCGCTTCGGCGCCACCAGCGGCCTGGCGGCGAGCCCTGCGGAAGGCCCAACCCCCGACGCGGCGGTCACGCAGCGCCGCGAGCGGGTGCGCCGCGCCCTGCTGGCCACGCTGCT
>CAYSOD010000532.1:0-2813 GCA_964432385.1 uncultured Rubrivivax sp. | reverse complement strand
GACGTGATGAACCACAACCTCGAGACCATCCCGCGTCTGTACAAGGAAGCGCGTCCTGGCTCGGACTACGCCTTCAGCCTGGGCCTGCTGCAGCGCTTCAAGCAGGCGGTGCCGGGGGTGCCCACGAAGAGCGGTCTCATGGTGGGCTTGGGCGAGACGGATGAGGAGATCCTGCAGGCCATGCGCGACATGCGCGAGCACGAGATCGACATGCTCACCATCGGTCAGTACCTGGCGCCCAGCGGTCACCACCTGCCGGTACGCCGTTACGTGCACCCCGACACCTTCCGCATGTTCGAGCGCGAGGCTTCGGCCATGGGCTTCACCCACGCTGCCGTGGGGGCGATGGTCCGTTCAAGTTACCACGCCGATCAGCAGGCCCATGCGGCGGGTGTGGCTGACGTGCTGGCCTGACGGGCGGCAGCGTTGACCGCACTGCGCAGCGCGTTCTGGTGTTGGGCCCTGGCCGCGGCGCTTGGCGGATGTGCGCCCGCCCTGGATTGGCGCGAGGTCCGCGTGGGCGCGGCCGAGTCTGTGTCCTTGTTCCCCTGCAAGCCCGCCGCACATGCCCGCGAGGTCAAGTTGGCGCAGCAACCCGTCAAGCTGACCTTGCATGCCTGCCAGGCCGGCGGGGCCACCTGGGGCCTGGCCTGGGCCGACGTCTCGGACCCCACGCAGGTAGCCCCGGCCTTGAGCGCCTTGCTGGAATCAGCACGAGCCAATCTCGGTGACGCTCGAGTGCAGCATCGGCCCTTCAGCGCCAAAGGCCAGACACCGCATCCCGCAGCTGGCCGGTGGGCCCTGCAGGGCCGTTACCCCGACGGGCAGGCGGTGTCCGGACATGTCGCGGTGTTTTCTCGCGGCACCGTGGTCTTCCAGGCCACCGTCCTGGGGGCGGCAGACCCCTCCGAACACGCCGACACCTTTCTTGCAGGCCTGAGGTTCGGATCTTGACAGCAGCTCTCTCATCGGATTCCGCGCTGAAGGCCTCGCCGGCCCTGGCCGTCAGGATCTTTCTGTGCTTTGCCTTCACCTATTTCTTCTCCGCGCTGCTGCGCGCCGTGACCGCGACCTTGGCGCCCGTGTTCAGCACCGAACTCGGGCTGAAGGCGGCGGACCTGGGGCTGCTGGCCGGAGCCTACTTCCTCGGGTTCTCGGCCCTGCAACTCCCGCTGGGCCAGGCCCTGGATCGTCTTGGCCCCAAGCGCGTGCTGCTGGTGCTCATGAGTCTGGCGGTCCTGGGTTGCGGCGCCTTCGCGCTGGCCCACAGCCTGCCCGGGCTCATCGTGGCGCGCGCGCTCATTGGCATGGGCCTGGCGGCTTGCTTGATGGCGCCGCTGACCTGCTTTCGCCTGCGCTTTTCGCAGGCTGCGCAGTTCCGCTCCAACTCCTGGATGCTGATGACGGGCTCACTGGGCATGGTGGCCTCCACCCTGCCGGTGCAGTGGCTGCTGCCAGTGTGGGGATGGCGCGGGCTGTTCTGGGTGCTGGCGGCCTGCCTTTTGGCGTCCATGGTGCTGATCCTGGCGTCGGTGCCGGCCGACCCCGTGGCGCCGAAGGAGGACTCCGAAGAGCGCACCCAGCCTCAGGGGTACCGGGACGTGTTCCTGCACCCGGTGTTTCTGCGCAGTGCCCCCATGGGCTTCTTCACCTACGGCGGCATGATCGCCGTGCAGACCCTGTGGGCCGGGCCCTGGATGACGCGTCTGGCCGGTTTCACCCCTGAGCAGGCAGCAGGCGGCCTCTTCGTCATCAACCTGTGCATGCTGGTGGCCTTCATGCTGTGGGGCGTGTACATGCCGCGTTTGGCGCGCAGGGGGCTGCATGCTCACCAGATCATGGCCTGGGGCTTGCCGCTGCATCTGGTGGTGCTGGCGTGGATCGTGGTGGATCCCCAACCTGCGACTGCCGGCCTATGGGCCCTGTGGTGTGTGAGCTGCACCTTTGTGTCCCTGAGCCAGCCGGCAGTGGGCCAGGCCTTCCCCTCAGCCTTGGTCGGGCGTGCGCTGTCGGCCTTCAACTTGGTCATCTTCTCGGGCGTCTTCTGCATTCAATGGGGCATCGGCTTGGTCATCGATGCCTTGCGTCAGTCCGGACTGAGTGAATCCGCCGCCTTCCGGTGGGCGTTTGCGCTCTTCGGCGTGTGCTGTGCCTTGTCCTACATCTGGTACCTTCGACCCATGGCGCTTGGCCGTTCACAGGCGCCAGCGCCCAAGGCCTGAGCTCTGCTTCGCAACATGTCTTCATGACCACCCTGATCGTGTTGGCCCATACTCCGCTGGCCTCGGCGCTGGCGCAGGTGGCCGCGCACGCCTTTCCGGACTGTGCGCAGACCTTGCGCTGCGTGGATGTGGACCCCTCGGACACGCTTGAAGGCGTGGAGCAGCGGCTGCGGGCACTGGTCGGCGTTGAGCAGACCTTGATGTTGTGTGACGTCTTTGGGGCCACGCCCTGCAACGCCGCCCAGCGCGTGGCCGACGGGGTCCGCGTTCGCGTGGTCTCTGGCGTGAATGTGCCCATGCTGTGGCGGGTGCTGTGTTACGCCGCCGAGCCGCTGGACCGCCTCGTGCAACGTGCCGTTGATGGCGCCGCCCAAGGTGTCATGCAGGTCGGCGTCCTGAGGCCGCAGAATCAGTCCGTTCAGGTGAGCCCCCATGATCAAGTCCAGCATCACCATCAGCAATAAGCTGGGCTTGCACGCCCGAGCGTCGGCCAAGCTGACCAAGCTGGCAGGCTCCTTCCGCAGCGAAGTGCACCTGTCGCGTGCCGGGCGCCGGATCAACGCCAAGAGCATCATGGGCGTGATGATGCTG
>CAYSOD010000531.1:0-2816 GCA_964432385.1 uncultured Rubrivivax sp. | reverse complement strand
GCGTGACATCCGCCAGCGGGATGTCCAGGATGTTGAAGTTCTGCTTGCGGATCAGATAGAGCAGCAGGTCCAGCGGGCCTTCGAAGGCCTCCAGAAAGACCTCTAGCGCCTCGGGAGGGATGTACAGGTCTTGCGGCAGCTGAAACAAGGGCTCGCCGTACAGCCTTGCCAGAGCCACTTGGTCGATCACCTCCGGCGTGGCCTGCACAACCGCCTCAGGGCCGTCCAGCGGGCCCTGGAGCGTCGGGTCGGTGTTCATGGTCGCGGACCAGCGAGATCCTTCAGGACTTGGTCTGGTACACGTAGGGCTGCTGAGGCACGCGGGCCTCGCGCCATTCACCTTGTACCTCACGGTCCACCGGGCGGTCCCACAACAGGGCGCGGCCACGGCGCTGTTCCTCTTCCAGCGTGGGGCGTTGTGCCTTCAGCTGATCGATGAACTGGGTGACGTCGGATCGGTAGGGCTTCCAGAAGAGCGGCATGGCAGGTTGAGAGCTACGGTTCAAGGCAAGGCATCAGTTTACGCGTCGGTACCGTGGCGAACCTGACGTCCCAGTGCCTGATCAGGTGCGGCTTGCGGGATCTGGAGGGCCGACCAGTTGTCGACGATGTGTGCTGCGCCGAGCTCCGCTTCGAACCCCGAGCGGCGGATCAGCGACCGCGGCTGCTCGTTCACGTCCACCAGGGTGAGCGTGATGCCCTGGCGCTGCAAGCTGCGGTGCAACTGCCTGAGCGCTTCCAGCCCGGAGGTGTCCATGGAGATCAGGCGGTGCATGTCCAGCACGAGATGCCGGGTGTCGGCGAGCAGGCTTTGCGGCAGGTCCTCCAGCTGGGCCACCAGCATCACGCCCAACAGGGTGAGGGCGTGCACCATGCCGGCCACCGGGCTGGTGGCACCTGCCCGCACGTTGGTCACGGTGCGGGGGATAGTGCCGGTGGCGGGCATGCCGCCGAACATCGGACTCACCACGTTGGCCACGCCCTGCGCCATCAATTCCTGGTTCGGGTCATGGCGCGGGTGCTCGGTCAGCAGCCGCGGGCGGAAAGGGTGAAGCGGGATGCGCAAAGGGAGTCCTCCTGAAAGCAGCGGGCCATCGCGTTGGGGCGATGCCGGCTGGGAGGACCACAGTGATGACGCAGCGCGATGAAGCGCTTGCGTTTGGAGGGGCCGGCGGGGCTCACGGGGATGCTCCTTTGCGCCGGCTCATCTGGCCTCAGCGCACGCGCATGCCGGGTTGCGCACCCGGCCCCGGTTCCAGCACGAAGATGCCCGGATGGGCCTTGCCATCGGCGTGGCTGGCGGCCAGCACCATGCCCTCGGACACGCCGAACTTCATCTTGCGCGGTGCCAGGTTGGCCACCATCACGGTGAGCTTGCCCTGCAGATCCTCGGGTTTGTAGGCGCTGCGGATGCCAGAGAAGACGTTGCGCAGCCGGCCTTCGCCGACGTCCAGCGTCAGGCGAAGGAGCTTGTCGCTGCCATCCACCCATTCAGCCTTCTCGATGCGGGCGATGCGCAGGTCCACTTTGGCGAAGTCGTCGATACCGATTTCTGGCGCGAGATCCTCGCCACCGGGCGGCTCGGCTGCCGCGGGCTCGGGGGTGTCGAACAGCTTCATCACCTGGGCCACGTCGGCACGCTGCATCAGGTGCTGGTAGGGGGCGATGGTGTGGTGGCCGAGTGCGCGCTGGGCATCGGCCCACTGCAGCGGCTCGATCTGCAGGAAGCGCTCCACCTGCTCGGCCAGCGCCGGTAGCACCGGCTTGAGGTAAATCGTCAGCAGCCGGAAGGCTTCGATGCACACCGAGCACACGTCGTGCAGGGCTGCGTCCTGGCCGGGCTGCTTGGCAATCTCCCAGGGCTTGTGCTGGTCCACGTACTCGTTGACGCGGTCGGCCAGCGCCATCACCTCGCGCAGCGCCTTGCCGAACTCGCGCTCGTCGTAGAGGCCGGCCACGGTCTCGGCATGGGCGCGCAGGCCGTCCAGCAGCATGCGGCCTTCCACGCCCAGGTCGGCCGACAGGCGCCCTGAGAAGCGCTTGGCGATGAAACCCGCGGCGCGGCTGGCGATGTTGATGTACTTCCCCACAAGGTCCGCATTGACGCGGGCCACGAAGTCCTCGGGGTTGAAGTCCAGATCCTCCACCCGCGCATTGAGCTTGGCGGCGATGTAGTAACGCAGCCATTGGGCGTTCAGGCCCAGTTCCAGGTACTTCAGCGGCGAGATGCCGGTGCCCCGGCTCTTGCTCATCTTCTCGCCGCTGACGGTGATGAAGCCATGCACGTAGATGTGGTTGGGCACCTTGCGGCCGGAAAAGTGCAGCATGGCCGGCCAGAACAGCGTGTGGAAGGTGACGATGTCCTTGCCGATGAAGTGCACCTGCTCGACGTTGGGGTCGGCCACGTAGGCGTCGAAGCCGGCACCCAGCAGCGCCTTGAGTGAGGCGAGGTAGCCCACCGGGGCGTCCAGCCAGACGTAGAAGTACTTGTCCTCGGTGCCCGGGATGCGGATGCCGAAATAGGGCGCGTCCCGGCTGATGTCCCAATCGGCCAGCTTGGGTTTGCCGTCCTCGTCGGCGCCAAACCACTCCGAAATCTTGTTCAGCACCTCGGGCTGCAGCCGCCCGGCGGTTTGCGTCCACTCCTTCAAGAAGGCTTCGCAGCGCGGACTGGAGAGCTGGAAGAAGAAGTGCGAGCTCGACTTCATCACCGGCGTGGCGCCGGACAGTGCCGAAAACGGGTTCTTCAGCTCGGTGGGGGCATAGACGGCACCGCAGGCCTCGCAGTTGTCGCCGTATTGGTCTTTCGCGCCGCA
>CAYSOD010000530.1:0-2826 GCA_964432385.1 uncultured Rubrivivax sp. | reverse complement strand
ATCTCCAGCGTATCCGGCACAGGCGGGAGCAGCCCCTCGATCCCGAACCGTCGCCGATCGTCGGCGGTGAAGGCCGAGCCGCGATTGAGATGGGGATTGTGCAGCAGCTCGTAGCCCACAGGCGTGGAAAGCGTATCCGACATTACGATCGCAACCTTATCTTCGCGCATGAAATCTGTGTGGGTTTGATCGTAATCGCAAAACGCGGCCAAACGAATGTCAATATGTGCTTGTGCAGGAATTGCTGAAATTGTTCATCGTAGCGCGAAGATAAGCCCTGTTGCCCAATGTGGGTGTTCGCCATAATGGCGTCGCTTCAGCTTGCGCCGGGAGGTTTGATGACAATTTGCGGACTGGATCATTTCACCGTTCTCACAACCGATCTGGACAGGACGGTAGGCTTTTATCGGGAGGTGCTGGGTCTGGAGACCGGGCCGCGTCCGGCGTTCCCTTTTCCCGGCGCCTGGCTGTACCCACCCGGTGGCTCCCAGGCCGTGCTGCACATCTACTGGGACCGGCCGGCCCCAGCCACAGCCACCGGCGTCATCGATCACATGGCCTTCACCGCCACCGACCTGCGCGCCGTGAAGGCCCGCTTCGATGAACGCGGCCTGCGCTACGACCTGCGCCGCCAGGCCGGCGCTGGCACCTGGCAGCTCTTCAGTTTCGACCCGAACGGGGCGAGGGTGGAACTGGACTTCGACGCGTCTGAAACAGCCTGAGGCGGACCCCGTATCTGGAGTGCGCACAGCGCCAGCCGTGGTGGACGGGACCGCCACCGAGCTCGTGATAGATTTAAGCATAGAGAACTGTGCTTAACTATAAATTCCCGTGAAAGACGTTTCCAATCAACAAGTTGCAGAGCATCTTAAGCAGCTCAACCCGTGGTGGAGCAGCGGTCGGATGGATGCCGTCACTGTGGGACTTCGCCCACGCGCCTACCTGGGTCTGGTGCAGAAACTGCTGGCTGACCCACTCTTGCGGCGTGCCGTGGTGCTGCTGGGCCCACGCCGAGTGGGCAAGACCATCCTCATCCGCCACTTGATCGCCGACTTGTTGAACAGCGGGATTTCCGGCCAGCGTGTGGCCTACGTGGAGATGGACCACCCGCTCCTGCACGGTCAGTCCTTGGCCGATCTGATCCGTCATGTTGAAGACATCGCCCCTGGTGGCGAGGGCTTGCGCTACCTCTTCTTCGACGAGGTGCAGTCGCACAAGGATTGGGAGAAGCATCTCAAGCCTCTGGTGGACCATCGGCCTGACCTGCGCATCCTCGTCTCGGGCTCCGCGGCAGCAGCACTGAAGCGGCAGAGCACCGAGTCGGGCGCCGGTCGGTTCACCGACTTCCTGCTGCCGCCGCTGACCTTCTCCGAGTACCTGCAGCTGCGCACCGAACCGGCCGCCATCCACGAGGAGGAACCGGGGCTCTACGTGCTGGACGACATCAACCGCCTGAACCAGCAGTTCGTCGAGTACGTGACCTATGGTGGCTACCCTGAGCTGGCCTTGTCGCCCACCGTGCGGGGCAACCCCGAGCGCTTCGTGAAGTCCGACATCGTGGACAAGGTGCTGCTGCGAGACTTGCCGCAGCTCTACGGCATCAAGGACATCCAGGAGCTCAATTCCCTCTTCACGCTGCTGGCCTTCAACACAGGCGAGGAGGTCTCCTTCGAGGCGCTGTCCCAGCGCAGCGGCGTGGGCAAGCAGACCATCCAGCGCTACATCGAGTACCTGGAGGCCGCCTTCCTCATCAAGCGCGTGTTCCGCATCGACCAGGACGGCAAGCGCTACCAGCGCGAGCGCAGCTTCAAGGTTTACCTGACCAACTCGGCCATGTACACAGGGCTGTTCGGCGCGCAAGACGCTGACCACGCCGACTTCGGCCACCTGGTCGAAACCGCCGTGTTCGCGCAGCGCTTCCACGAGGACGCCCGCCTGAACTACGCCCGATGGGGCACCGACGACAGCGAAGTGGATCTTGTCGAGTCATCGCCGGCGCTCAAGCCCATGGCCGCGCTGGAGATCAAGTGGAGTGACCGCGCTGCGGACCGCCCAGAAGAATTGAAAGGCCTGACGAAGTTTGGCCGGCGCCATCGTCTGCCCCTGGTTTGGGCCACGACCCGCACCCGCTTTGGCGAGTTCAGGGAACCCGATGGCCCGACGGTGCGCCTGTGGCCCGCGGCGGTTCTCGCCTTCCATTACGGCATGCGCGCAGTCAAGGGCCGTATGGCGGACTACGAGGCGCAGATCAAGAACCACACGGTTGCGCCGTGAACGAATTCCCATAACAACGTCACCAGGCGTTCGAGCGAGGCTTGTTTGTCCTCAGAAGGCCTCTGTCAAACGGTAGGCGTAGAAGATGATTCAACTGCGCGCTGCCGCATGCGGTAGCGGAACGTGCAGCGCCCGTGGCCCTGCATGATGGTGTGCTCGCGTTCCATGGTGATGTCGGGGTTGTAGCCCTGCACGAAGGTGCCGTCGCGGTTGCAGGACAGCAGGTCGCCGATGGCCTCCAGGCCCATCTCGCGGTACATCTCGGCGTAGCGGCAGCGGGTGACGTCGAAGTCGAAGCGCTCGTCGGTGGCCTGCAGCGTGGTGGTCTCCAGCGCGCCGCCGGTCTTCCAGTTGTCGTACAGGCGGATGAACGCGGGCATGCTGGTGTCGCCGCCGGGGGAGGCCGCGGCCAGCGCCTGACCTTCCTCGATGGCGGCCTTGCGGATGGCCTTGTCCAGGATGTCACGCGCCTGCTCCGGCCCCAGCCGGGCCACCAATTCCTCCCAGATGGGCTTGATGACCTGGGCTTGCAGGCGGCGCTTTTCCAGTACG
>CAYSOD010000529.1:0-2832 GCA_964432385.1 uncultured Rubrivivax sp. | reverse complement strand
TTTGGGAGTGAACGGCATAGGCATGTCTGAGAGGTATTCAGTCTGTGAACGGCGGAAGGCCTCATCCTGCAATATCACTCTTGAGTCTGTCGTTTCGTTCAGGTCACCTAGTGAGCCACCTTGCCGGGAAGATCCATCTCATCAGGACATACCCTAAAACAGCCCTCTCAAGTGGTGAGACCAGCACTCAAGGGTAGGCTTCGTCCGTAACATTCTGGCAAACATTCAACAAGCAACAGGGTAGGCAAGGTGGCATTACGAGCAGGGTTCCTGCGACTTCCAACGCCAGCAAGGGCTGCACCGAAAGATGTGGCCACTCCATCCGTAGCAACACCGAAAGGCCTAGCCTCAGTGGGACGAACTGCCCGGTTCGCGCACCCGCCGGTAGGCTACTGTCACGTCCTGGATGAAAGCCCGTACCTGCTCGGGCGTCATGCCAGCGCGACCCGGCTCCACCTGAACTTCTACGCCATCAGCCAGCGTGATGCGGCTCCACACCTCCACCATGCCAGGCTTGACTGGGCGCGGTGGCGCCTCTTCTGGCGAGCCGGATTGCAGTTCGCGTACGCGGTCCAGGCTCAAGCCAGCATCCGTCCAGCGACGGATCAGCAGAAGCTGCTGCAAGTGCCGTTCCTCGTACCAAGCACCGCGCTTTGCACCGCGCGGCCGATCCATCAACCCTTCAGCGATGTAGAAACGCACCGTACGCGTGGGCACACTGGCCAAGGTGGCCAGATCGTGGATGGAGTAGCGGGAGGAGGCGGACGAATCGTTGACCATCTGAGTGAATTTCAGACACTTGTAACGTACAGTCCGCTGAGTTTGCACAAAGACAGCGACAACTTGCAAGTGCCGGTGAGTCAGCATACCCGTAACCACCAGTTCCGGTCCGTGGGCGCTGCTATGAGAGCTTACGCATGAAGATCGACGACACGGAGGTCGCGCAGGCAGTCATCAACTGCTGGAAGGAACAACTGGACAAGGCGCCTGAGGCCGACATCACAGCGCTTTGCACTCAGCACAAGGCGCTCTGGGCTGGCTTTAGGCCGGGCAAGGCGCCTGCGCGAGAGGTGCGCCAACGGGCCAAGGCAAGCCTCGGGACCTTGCCAGGTCTGCCTGACGACTTTAGGGACTTGCTCATACGCACCGGGCTGTCTCAGTCCATTTTCTGCGTCCTGTCCGATGAAGCGCTCGCAGAAACAGCTGCAGCGATCTGTGATCTGTTTGGTCGTGCCGAGGCAGCCTCGGCCATGCTGCTCGACAGTAGGAAGTCAGTACGAAAGCTGGGCTTCGATCTTCTGGAGCAGTGGGACAACCTAGAGCCTACGCAGGAGCAAAGGCTTGAAGCCAAGAAGAAGCTTGCCTTCGACCTCAGGCCGTTTCTTTCTCACCTTAGGGACCTCGCTCTCGATGGCGAGGCTGCTCAAGAGCCGCCGGCCGTTACTTTTGCGCAGCCTACGCAGCCAGCCCGTTCTCCACAGACAAGAGACGCCGTCCTTCGCCTGCGAAAAGAGCGCACCACCTCTCGAAAACTGGACAGAGAGCTGACCGCCACAAAAGGCGCACGCGACCGTCTGCAGCAGGACTATCAGGCCCAGTCGCTTGAGCTTCAGGCCAGCCAGGCTGAAGTTCAGTCTTTGCGCGCGGCGCTGACCGATCTTCAGGGCACTCTGGAACGCAAGATTGCGGGAGGTGTGCAGTCACAGCTGGACGCCAAGCTTCGCCCGTGGCTAGCGCAAGCAGAGGCCCTGAGCCACGACGCGGCAACCCTCCTTGGGCAGGGCATCCTGGATCGGGCCGATCAAATTCTTGAGCGCCAGGCCCGGGAGGATGCGCGCTACGGCTTGGTGACCCAGTTGAAGGCCGAGTTGGATCGTACGGTTGCGGCTCTCACACGCGTTCGATTGGCGATGATCGACTCGGTCAAGCCGTTGGAGGAACTGGCGCCGCTTGCTGAGAGCCTGGATGTGCACAAGAGGGCGTTGGAGACGCGCCTGGGCGCAGCCTCGCTGTCAGACCTCGATCAGGGCGCCGAACCGAGCGCAGTACTGCCTCGGTTGCGACACACACTAGCGGCAACCAGGTCGCTTGACGAGATTTCCGGGGTGCGGGCTGCCCTACAGTCAACTGAGGCCTTGGGGCTGTTGTCTTCAGAAGAGACTTTGCAGGCCTATCGCCTCGTCCACGAAGCGGCCTCCCGGGTTTACGACCGTTATCTGATTTCTAAACCAAGCTCGCAGGCCGGTGGAAATCTGTCGGGTGTGCCCATGTACGCCCTTCAAAGCGAACTCGCTCGTGGGCGACCCTGCACGCTCGTGGTCGACGGACACAACGTGTTGCACAAGTTGCCCACCCTCTTTCGCGCCGACTACGAGGCGGGTCAGCCTGGCGCCAAGGCCCGCAAATCGCTGGAGTCACGCCTGCTGGGCCTTTGCTCCAAGTACTCTGCTCTGTCCGTGCAGCTTTGGTTCGACGGCCCGATCGTCGAGGAGCGGGCAGTGACCAGCAATCTCAGAGTGCGGTTTTCTGGGGGAGTTGGGTCAGACCGGGCGGATCGACAGATCGCTGCGTACCTTCAACACCTGCAATCCTCTGCACCCGAACAGCTTCGGGCCGTCGTCTCCGCTGACGCTGAAGTCGCTCGACACGGGCGACAAGCGTGCGCTGTGGTCATGCTGCCCGTGGAACTCGGTCTGGTGCTGGCCTAGTCGGGCTCCTTCATGAGAAGGTGCCCGGCAACACCCAGAGCTTCGCCTTCCGAATCGCGACATTCAATCGAACACAGCGAGCCACAAAAACAATCTTCCTGGGATGAATTTGCAGAGAGACAGT
>CAYSOD010000528.1:0-2839 GCA_964432385.1 uncultured Rubrivivax sp. | reverse complement strand
GTGGCGGTAGATGTCGGCGAAGGCCAGCTTCATGGCCTCGATCTGCAGGTGCTGCGAGGCCACACTGTCCACAGGCAGCGATGCGATGTCGAAACGGTCCAGGATGCCGAGCGCGATCAGCGCCGCGATGCCCTGCCCGTTGGGCGGGATCTCGTGCACCGTGTGGCTGCGGTAGTTCTTGGCAATCGGCGTCACCCACTCGGGCCGGTAGGCGGCAAAGTCGGCCGCTGTCATAGCCCCGCCGTTGGTCCGGGCGTGCGCTTCAGCGGCGGCGGCCACCTCACCACGGTAGAAGGCCTCGCCCTTGCTCTGCGCGATCAGGCGCAAGGTGTGCGCCGCGTCCGGGAAGGCGAAGCGTTCACCCACATGCGGCGCGCGGCCGTGCGGCAGGAAGGCCTGCGCGAAGCCAGGCTGGGCGGTGATCTCGGGCAGGGCAGCCGCGGCCGTCCACTTGTGCTGCACGATCACCGGCACACCATAGCCGCGCTCGGCGATCTCGATGGCCGGCGCCATCAGGTCAGCGAAGGGCAGCTTGCCGTAACGCTCGTGCAGGGCCATCCAGCCGGCCACGGCACCGGGCACGGTGACGGAGTCCCAGCCCCGCTTGGGAGGCGTCTTGGCCTCAGCACCGTACTTGCCGCGGAAGTATTGCGGCGTCCACGCCCCCGGTGCGCAGCCCGAGGCGTTGAGCCCCTGCAGCGAGGTGCCGTCCCACAGGATGCAGAACATGTCCGAGCCCAGGCCGTTGCTGCAGGGCTCCACGATGGTCATCATGGCGGCCGCGGCAATGGCGGCGTCCACGGCGTTACCACCTTGCTGCAGCATCTTCAGGCCCGCCTGCGCGCCCAGCGGGTGCGAGGTGGAGACCACGTTGCGGGCAAAGACAGGGGAGCGCTGGCTGAGGTAGCCCGCTTTCCAGTCGAAGGGGTTGTGGGAGTGGGAGGGGTTTTGGGTCGTCATTGGCGGATTCTCGCCCCGCTCACCCCCTGAGCAGGCCGCTCGGGCTTCAGGGTGCGTCAGACCGGCGGCTCAGACCGGCGGCTGAGGCTCGTCCACCAGCGCGTCGGCCACGTAGCGGCGCAGCACCGGAGGCTCGGCCCCGATGTGAAAGGCCAGACGCTGCGCGCGAAGCTCCGCATCAAAGGCCGTGAAGCGCTCCAGCCGCCGCTGGTGCTCCAGCCAGTTCTCGTCCACGAAGTACTCCACGTAACGGCCCGGCACCGCGGTGTCGCGAAACAAGCCCCAGGACAGCGCGCCCTGGCGCAAACGCGCACGCCGCGTGCGCTGCATCACGCCAGCGAAATCGGCCGCGCGCGCCGGGTCGATCTGGTACTCCAGGGTCACCATCACCGGGCCGGCATCGGGCTCCACCGCGATCGCGGCCTGGGGCATGGCCACCACCGGCATGGGCGAGAAGTCCAGGTCGGACCCACCCTGCACGCTCAGGCGCCGCGTCAGCAGCCAGATGGACACCCCGCAAAACGCGGCGGTGAAGATGGCCGTCTGCACCGAGGTGAAGGAGGCCACCTGGCCCCACAGGAGCGAGCCTGCGGCGGCCCCGCCCATCAGGCACACCTGGTAGATGGACATGCCGCGGGCGCGCACCCAGTCGGGCAAGGCCGTCTGCGCGGCCACGGCCAGCGAGTTGGCCACTGAGATCCAGGCCATGCCCAGCACCACCATGGCAGGCAGGGCGAACCACACCTCTTGCACTGTGACGATCAGGCAGGACAGCACCGCGTGGGCGATGACCCCCGCCCGCACGAAATCGTCCCGGTCGAAGCGGGTGCGCCAGCGCGGGAAGTACATCGCCGCCACGATGGCCCCCACGCCCAGGCAGGAGAGCATCACGGTGAAGGTGGCCGGCCCGCCGCCGTGCAACTCACGCGCCACCAGCGGCAGCAAGGCCGACAGCCCCGCGGTTTGCAGGAAGAACAGGAAGATGCGCAGCAGCACCGCCTTCAGCCGCTGGGACTGCATGGCGAAATTCAAGCCCACCCGCATCGCGCCCAGAAAGCGCTCGCCAGGCAGGGTACTGGTGCGGGGCTCGCAGCGCCAGCGCAGAATCATCAAGAAGGACACGACCGCCAGCAGCGCATTCACCGCGAACACCGCCGCCGGGCTCACGGCGGCGATCAGGCCGCCGGCCAGCATGGGCCCCACCACGCGAGACAGGTTCATGGACACGCCGTTGAGGGCCAGCGCCGAGGGCAGATGCGCGCGTGAGACGACCTGCGGCACGATGGCCGAGAAGACCGGCCAGCGCATGGCCAAACCCACCCCATTGGCAAAGGTCAGCGCCAGCAGCAGCGGCGCCGTCATGACGCCCGCCAGAGATACGGCCGCCAGCACGAGCGCCACCACCGACACCCACAACTGCGTGGCTGCGAAGTAGCGACGCCGGTCGACGATATCGGCCAGGGCGCCGCTGGGCAGGCCCAGCAGGAACACGGGCAGCGTGGAGGCCGCGGACACCAGCGCCACCATCACGGGGCTGGTGGTCAGCGAGGTCATCAGCCAGGCGGCCGCGACGTCGTTCATCCACATCGTCATGTTGGCGGCCAGGGAGGCCAGCCACAGGCCCCGGAACACGGGCCCACGCAAGGGCTCGAGGGCGGCAGGCAGACTCATGCAGCGAGCATAGGGGCAATCCAGACCTGCGGCGGCCGGACCTGACCGCCGCCAACGCAAAGGGCCCCGAAGGGCCCTTTCGCTGGATTCCAGGGCTGGCCGAGCCGCCCTTGCGGACCGGTCACTCCTCCTGGAAGGCCTCTTCGCGCTTCTTCTTGATGGAAGGCAGCATCACCACCACCACCATCAGCGCGGCGGCGATCAGAAA
>CAYSOD010000527.1:0-2840 GCA_964432385.1 uncultured Rubrivivax sp. | reverse complement strand
AGATCAGTGGAAGTCAGGCTGGACGATATCGCCGGCACGGAACTGCGGGGCCCCTCCCTGGTCTCGACCTTGGCAGTCGAGCTCGGCTTTTCCAGCGACCCCACACTGCCTACCCCGACGGCAGCCATCGTGCTGTCCAGCGAGAGCGGCAAGATCCTGGGTTCTTGCATTTCGCACACGCTGGGCGTGGTGTTCGAGCGTGGCCCCGACGGCGTGGGCATCGCACGCGTGCGGGTGGAACGCCTGCCCGTGAACAAGGGCCGCTATCGCGTGGGCGCCTACCTGCTGTGTGAGCGGGGCGTGCACGCTTACGAAATGGTGGAGCCTGCGGCCTACATCGAGCTGGCACATGCCGGAGGCGAGCAAGGCCACCAGCTGCTGCAAGGGGCCTGGTCCAGTGGGCACCAGGCAGCCTCAGGCAGCGGAACCGAAGCGGCATGAGGCCCACAGATCCCCGGCCGGCGTTTGCGCCAACACCCGGTGCCACATGGACCAGCCGCCTGCTGGAGCGGGTGTGCACCGCCCTGTGCCGGCGCCTGGCACCGCGGCAACTGGGCAGGCTCATTGAGAAACTGCAAGTGGCCTTGGCCGATCAGGACCCGCGCGTGGGTGCCTACGCCCTGGAGTACAACAACCCGCAGGCCCTGTGCTTCCTGCTGGACGCCTACCCCACGCTGCAGACCTTGTTCTCGCGATACCCCCGCATGGGGACGATTCGCTTCCTGGATATCGGGCCGGCCTTCGGGGCGTCGGCCGGGCTGCTGTCGCAGATGCACCGCTCCCACTTCCTGGGGCCGCGACTGCAGGTGGATGTGCTGGACATCGTGGACACGCGACGCGACTTCATAGAGATGAGCTTTCCGCTGGTGAACTTTGTACACGCCCGGGTGGAGGACCTGCCGACTGACGCGCAGTGGGACATGGTGTACTGCTCCAATGCCATCGAGCACATGGATGACCCACGGGCCTTCATAGCGCAGGTGTTGCAGCACACGCAAGGCCAGGCGTTGTTTCTCGCGCCCTACCGGGAGGCCTTGCCCCTATCGCTGGACCATCGCCTGCAGATCACGGAGCAGACCTTCGAGGGCTACGAAGGTTTCAGGTTGGACAGCGTGAGGGTGTTCCACAGCGCGGCCTGGCCCACCACCGCAGACGGCGTGGAACGGCAGCAGATCCTCGCGGTACTCGCGGCGCGCTGAGCCGCCTCGGCCCTCCCGGGGCTCAATTCAAAGGCCGGGGGCGCGCCACGATGAAGCGGAAGTCGCTGCCCAGCACGCCGCTGTTCATCAAGGCGTGCTCCTGAGCGGCAGCCTCGCGCAGCACCTGGTTGTGGACCTTGTCTTGCGGGTCGAAGCGGTTGACCCGGTCGCCCGAGAGCAAGAGATTGAGGAGCGAACCGCCCAGGGGAATGTCGTGCTCGAGGTCAAAGCGCGATTGCAGCAGCGCGTAGAGCTCCGAGGAGCGCACCGCCTCGGAGGGGTCCATGGCGATGAGGTCTGCGATCAGCGGCCTCTCGACGGGCGGTGTGAGACTGCCGTCGGGTTCGTGGCGCAAGGCGGGCGGCACACGGGTCTGCCAGAAGGCGTTACAGGCGGCAAGCTGCGCGTCTGTCCACTGAAAGCGGCTCGGTCCGAAGAAGTCGATGGTGATGAGCAGGCCGCCCGGGCGCAGACAGCGGGCGATCTGCGCGAAGGCGTGCTCCAGGTTCTCGACATGGTGCAGCGCAGCCTTGGCGAACACCACGTCGTAGCAAGCTTGTCCGTACTCCGCACGGTTGACGTCGGCCTGCACAAAGTCGATGGCATGGCCATTGGCGGCGCGTCGCGCAGCCTCGATGCGCTCGCCCGACAGTTCCAGGCCAGTGATCCGGCCGAAGACACCGCGGTCGAGCAGGTTGCACTCGAAGGCGCCATCACCACTGCACAAGCTCAGCGCGTGCGCGCTTGACAAGTGGGGATAACGACTTGACAGAAATTCGAAGAATCCAGTGCGCGGGTGGCCGAAGGCGCGATAAAAGACCTCCTCCAGCACCGTGGGGTGGTCGCCCCAGTCCGTGAACCGATGCACGCAGGTGGCCCGCTCGCGTTGCCAGGCGTCCCAGTGATCGGCAGCGGCCTGAGCCGCACTTGCGGGCGCGGGTCGAGGAGGCTCAGCGCGTGCAACCGCTTGATCCAGCGCAGCCGGCTCCGCAGACGTCGGTCGAAGAAACTCCACCGCCTCGAAACGCCGATTCCAGGCGTTGTGGGCCACGAACTCCCTGGTTTCTTCGTCACTGGGCCGGCTGGCCAGCACCTGCGCCACCGAGGTGTGCTCTGACCACAAGTCGTCAAAGAAGAAAACACCGTCACGGGCGCCGCGGTGCGCCATCTCTCCAAAGCGTGAACTCAGCACGGGCAAGCCCGCCGCGCGGTACTCGTAGTACTTCACTGGGTCCACATACTGTGTCAGGCGGCAAAGGCGAAAAGGGACCAAGCCCAGACTGAAACCCCGGAGTACGTCATGCACCGCATGCTGCGGGATGGGGGGCAGCAGGCGAACGTTGTCGGGCAGTTCCAAGGTCGGAGAATGGCCGCACGGGCCCACCAGATCCACACGGGCCTGCGGGTTCTCCTCGGCGAGTTGAGCAACCGCCTCCCAGTCGAACCAGTGGTCGATGGTGCCCACGTAACCGAACACCAGCTGCTGAGGTGGAGCGGCCGGGTGATAGGGTTGCCCAGGGGGCAGGCTCAGCCCGTTGAGCACTGTGCGCAGCTTGGCCTGATGCGTAGCCAGGTTGTGGGTGAGTGCCGTGGACGAGGCCATGATCCACCGTACCTCCTCGGCCAGGCGGGTCTCGGCCT
>CAYSOD010000526.1:0-2846 GCA_964432385.1 uncultured Rubrivivax sp. | reverse complement strand
CCCCTCCAAGAAGGGGCTCCAGTCAGGTTGACGAAGCCGGCCTATGGCCGGCTTGGGGGCGTTCGACATGCGGTCGCAGAGCGCCATTCGCCTTTCATGCTTGAAACACGCGATCTCACCATCCGCTTTGGCGGCCATGTGGCGGTGCATGCGGTGTCCTGCCGCTTCGAGGCGGGCACGCTCACGGCCATCGTCGGGCCGAACGGGGCGGGTAAGACCACGTACTTCAACCTCATCAGCGGACAGCTCCCCGCGAGCGCCGGTCAGGTGCTGCTGGATGGCGAAGACCTGAGTGCGTTGCCTGCGCCACTGCGCACGCGCAAGGGGCTGGGGCGCGCTTTTCAGCTCACCCAGCTCTTTCCCAATCTGTCGGTGCTGGAAAACGTGCGTCTGGCGGTGCAGGCCCGCGAGCAGGGGCGCCAGCAGACGCGCGCCGGCGGCGCGTGGCTAGGGGGTCTGGACCTGTTCAAGGTGTGGCTGGACCGCCAGGGCTGGATCGACGAGGCCCAGGCCCTGCTGCGCCAGGTGCAACTGGCTGATCGGGTGGACCAGCCCGCCGCCGCCTTGCCCCATGGCGACCAGCGCAAGCTGGAGGTGGCCCTGCTGATGGCGCTGGATCCCAAGGTGTACCTCTTCGACGAACCCACGGCCGGCATGAGCGTGGACGACGCGCCCGTGGTGCTGGATCTGATCCGCACGCTGAAGGCCCGCCGCGACCGCACCATCCTGCTCGTCGAGCACAAGATGGACGTGGTGCGCGAACTGTCGGACCGCATCGTGGTACTGCACAACGGCCGCCTGGTGGCTGATGGCGCACCGGCCGAGGTGATGGCCTCGCCCATCGTGCAGCAAGCCTATCTGGGCGTGGGGCCTGAAGGAGATGACGCGCTGGCGGAGTCTTCCGGCGCGGGAGCGCGCGCATGAAGGTCTCAGGCGAAGCCCAGGCGCCTGTGCCACTGCGGCTGTGGCAGGAGGTCGCCCCATGAGCGCGCTGCTGAGCTTGCGCGGCGTGCACACGCACATTGGGGCGTACCACATCCTGCATGGCGTGGACCTGGAGGTGCCCGAAGGGCAGGTGACCATGCTGCTGGGCCGCAACGGCGCGGGCAAGACCACCACCTTGCGCACCATCATGGGCCTGTGGCCTGCCAGTCAAGGCGAAGTGCACTTCCGCGGTCAATCGCTGCGGGGTCAGGCCACGCCCGACATCGCGCAGCAGGGCATCGCCTACGTGCCCGAGAGCATGGGCATCTTCACCGACCTGACGGTGCAGGAGAACATGCTGCTGGCCGTCCGCAGCGCGCGCCATGCCGACGAGATGGACGCGAACCGGCTGGCCTGGATCTTCGGCCTGTTCCCCGCGCTCAAGACCTTCTGGCTGTACCCCGCGGGCAAGCTCAGCGGCGGGCAGAAGCAGATGCTGGCCGTGGGGCGCGCCATCGTCGAGCCGCGCGAGTTGATCCTCATCGACGAGCCCAGCAAGGGCCTGGCGCCGGCCATCGTGCGCAACCTGATCTCGGCGCTGCGCGAACTCAAGGCGCAGCGCACCACCATCCTCTTGGTGGAGCAGAACTTCATGATGGCGCGCGCCCTGGGCGACACGGTGGCGGTGATCGATGACGGACGGGTGGTGCACTGCGGCGCCATGGCCGAGCTGGCCGAAGACGAGGCCCTCCAGCACCGCCTGCTGGGCCTGAGCCTGGGGGAACATCGATGACGACGCCCGCCAAGCAAGACACAAGCGCTGACGCTGCCGCCAGCGGGCTTGCTGCACCCATGGGGTCGACGCCCGGTGCCTCGTCCGAGGGCGCCGCACCTGCAGCCATCCCGAAAGCGGCCTTCGACTGGCGTCCGGCAGCCCTCCTGCTGGCGCTGCCGCTGCTGGCGCTGCCGCTGCTGGGCAACACCAGCACCTGGATCACGCTCACCTTCGCCGGGCTGGCCATGGGCCTGATCATCTTCGTCATCGCCTCGGGTCTGACCCTGGTGTTCGGGCTGATGGACGTGCTGAACTTTGGCCATGGCGTGTTCATCGCGCTGGGCGCCTTCATGGCCACCAGCGTCATGGGCTGGACAGCTGGGGCCGACGGGCCGACCGTGGCCGGTGTGTTCCTGGCCATGCTCGTGGCCATGGCCGCGGCCGGTGCGGCGGGCTGGGCCTTCGAGCGTGTGATCGTCAGGCCCGTCTACGGCCTGCACCTGAAGCAGATCCTCATCACTATGGGCGGCATGATCGTGGGCGAGGAACTGATCAAGGTGATCTGGGGCCCGCTGCAGATCGCCCTGCCGCTGCCCCAGGCGCTACGCGGCGCCTGGTACGTGGGCGAGGCCGCCATCGAGCGCTACCGCGTGCTGGCCTGCGTGATCGGGCTGCTGGTCTTTCTCGCTCTGGTTTTCACCTTGAACCGTACCAAGCTGGGCCTGCTGATCCGCGCCGGCGTGCAGGACCGCTCGATGGTGGAGGCACTGGGTTACCGCATCCAGCGCCTGTTTGTCGGCGTCTTCGTGGGCGGCTCGGCACTCGCCGGCCTGGGCGGCGTGCTGTGGGGGCTGTACCAGCAAAGCGTCACGCCACAGATCGGCGCGCAGGTCAACGTGCTGATCTTCATTGTCATCATCATCGGCGGCCTGGGCTCCACCTTCGGCTGCTTCGTCGGCGCTCTGCTGGTCGGCCTGATGGCCAACTGCACCGGCTACCTCGCGCCCAAGCTGGCGCTGTTCTCCAACATCGCGCTGATGGTGGCAGTGCTGCTGTGGCGGCCGCAAGGCCTGTACCCGGTGAAGTCCTGAACTGCGACCCGTCATGATCCACCGCCTGCTCTCTCACGACCTGCCGCGCAGCCGTT
>CAYSOD010000525.1:0-2848 GCA_964432385.1 uncultured Rubrivivax sp. | reverse complement strand
ACTTCCTGTCGCGCGGCGACAAGGTCTTCGTGGGGACGGTCAAGCGCCTGGACAAGGGCGACATCATCGTGGAGAGCGGCCGCGTGGAAGGCCGCCTCAAGCGCAACGAGATGATCCCCAAGGAAAACCTGCGCACGGGTGACCGCGTGCGGGCTTACATCTCCGGTGTGGACCCCACCCAGCGCGGCGCCCAGATCATGCTGTCACGCAGTGCGCCGGGCTTCATGATCGAGCTCTTCGCCCAGGAGGTACCCGAGATCGAGCAGGGGCTGCTGGAGATCAAGAGCTGCGCCCGCGATCCTGGCTCACGCGCCAAGATTGCCGTGGTGTCGCATGATCGTCGCGTGGACCCGATCGGCACCTGCGTGGGCGTGCGCGGTTCACGTGTCACGGCCGTCACCAACGAGCTCGCCGGCGAGCGTGTGGACATCGTGCTGTGGTCTGATGACCCGGCGCAGTTCGTCATCGGCGCCCTGGCGCCCGCCAACGTGCAGTCCATCGTCGTGGACGAGGAAAAGCACGCCATGGATGTGGTGGTGGACGAGGAGAACCTGGCCATTGCCATTGGCCGGGGCGGGCAGAACGTGCGCCTGGCCTCCGACCTCACGGGCTGGCGCATCAACATCATGACGGCCGAGGAATCCCAGGCCAAGCTGGCCGAAGAGTCCGACTCCGTGCGCCGCATCTTCGTCGAGAAGCTCGATGTGGACGAAGAGGTGGCCGACATCCTGATCGCCGAAGGCTTCACCAGCCTGGAAGAGGTGGCCTATGTGCCGCTGCAGGAGATGCTCGAAATCGAATCCTTCGACGAGGACACCGTCAACGAGCTGCGCACCCGTGCCCGGGACGCGCTGCTGACGATGGAGATCGCCAAGGAAGAGAAGGTCGACGACGTGTCGCAGGATCTGCGTGACCTCGAAGGGATGAACACCTCGCTGATCGCCAAGCTGGCCGAGGGTGGCGTGCACACCCGCGACGATCTGGCCGATCTGGCGGTGGACGAACTCACCGAGATGGCCGGCGTGGACGAGGCGCAGGCCCGCGACCTGATCATGAAGGCCCGCGAACACTGGTTCACGGCCTGAGCAGCCCCCACCGCCTGCCCACCCCCCGATCGCTTACGGCCCGGACACCGAAGGACCTCCCCCCATGGCAGTGACCACCGTCGCACAGTTCGCCGCACAGCTCAACCGGCCGACTTCCGCCCTGCTCGAGCAGCTGCAATCGGCCGGCGTGGCCAAGTCCTCGCCCGACGACGCACTGACCGACGGCGACAAGGAGCGGCTGCTCGAGTTCCTGCGCACCTCGCACGGCACGGCGTCCACCGAGCGCAAGAAGATCGTCTTGACGCGCAAGAGCACCAGCGAGATCAAGCAGGCTGACGCCTCAGGCAAGGCGCGCACCATCCAGGTGGAAGTGCGCAAGAAGCGCACCTTCGTCAAGCGTGACGAAGCTCCGGTCGCCGAGGAGGCTGCAGCCCCTGTGCCGGTGATTGACGCCGAGGAGCAGGCTCGTCGCGACGCCGAGGCTGCCGCCCAGGCCGCCTTGCTGCAGCGCCAATTGGACGACGCCGCCGAGCGACAGCGCCAGGCCGAGGCGCAAGCGCAGCGTGAACGTGAAGCTGCCGAGGCCGCTGCTCGCGAGGCCGCCGAACGCGAGGCGGCACAGGCTGCGGCCCAGGCGGCGGCTGAAGCCAAGGCGCGAGCTGCGGAGCAGGGCGCCGAGCCGGCCGCCGACAGTGCCGCTGTTGCCGACAGTGCATCTGCTGCCGAGGCCGTGTCCGCCCCAGCCCCGGCGCCCGCACCCGTTCCTGCCACCCCGCCCGTGCCCCCTGCCGCGGAGCCGGTCAAAGCAGGCCTGCGTGTGGTCAAGGCGGCTGATGCCGATGCCCTCGCGCGCCAGGCGCAGGTGGAGTCCGACGCCCGGCGCCGCAAGGCCGAGACCGAGGCTGCGGCGATCCGCGAGATGATGTCCCGCCCCCGCTCGGTGCTGACGGCCAAGAAGCCCGAGGAAGCCAAGCCCGCGGAAGCCGCTGGCATCAAGGGCACCATCCACAAACCCGCGGCCAAACCCGGTACGCCCGGCGCTGCGGCGCCGTCTGCGGCCAAGCCCGGCGAGAAGAAACAGGTCAAGAGCGAGAAGCTATCCTCCAGCTGGGCTGACGACGCCGCCAAGAAGCGCGCGCTCAAGACCCGTGGCGACTCGGGTGGCGCGCGCGCCGGCTGGCGAGCGCCCCGCGGCGGCCGCCGCGGTGAGCGTGAGGAAGGCACGGCGTTTGCAGCGCCCGCGGAGCAGCAGGTGCAGGAAGTGCACGTGCCTGAGACCATCAGCGTGGCCGATCTGGCGCACAAGATGAGTGTGAAGGCCAGCGAGGTCATCAAGCAGCTGATGAAGCTGGGCCAGATGGTCACCATCAACCAGCAGCTGGACCAGGAGACCGCGATGATCGTGGTCGAGGAAATGGGCCACAAGGCGCTGGCGGCCAAGCTGGACGACCCGGAAGCCTTCACCGAGGAAGAACAAGCCGCGCAGACCGCCGAAGAGTTGGCCCGCGCCCCTGTGGTCACGGTCATGGGCCACGTGGACCACGGCAAGACCTCGCTGCTGGACTACATCCGCCGTGCCCGGGTGGCCGCGGGTGAGGCAGGTGGGATCACGCAGCACATCGGCGCGTACCACGTCGAGACGCCGCGCGGCATGATCACCTTCCTCGACACCCCCGGTCACGCGGCCTTCACGGCCATGCGGGCGCGCGGGGCCAAGGCTACCGACATCGTGGTCCTGGTGGTGGCGGCCGACGACGGCGTCATGCCGCAGACCAAGGAGGCGATTCACCATGCCAAAGCGG
>CAYSOD010000524.1:0-2861 GCA_964432385.1 uncultured Rubrivivax sp. | reverse complement strand
GCTGCGGTGCTGGGCGGTCCAGCGGTCGATCTTGCGCTGGCCGGTGCCCAGGAAGGATTGCCGGCTTTCCAGCAGGCTCGCTTTGAGCAGACAGAAGACCGGTTGCACCTGCACGGCGGGCTGGCCATGAGCGTCGGCGTTCGCATCGGCGGCCGCACCGGACTCCTGGGCCAGTTCACGCGTCGCCGCCATGGCGATGTCGGCGCCTTCGGCTTGTGCTGCCGCGGCCAGGCGTTCCACCAGGTTGAGGGGAAAGTTGGGCGTGTCGCAGGGCACGGTCACCAGCCAGGGGGTTTCGCAGTGCTCCAGGCCCACCAGCATGCCGGCCAGGGGGCCGGCGAAGTCGGCCTGAGTGTCCGGCCACACGGGCACGCCCATGGATTCATAGGCGCCCAGGTTGCGGTTGGCGTTGACCATGGCCGAGCCCACCTGCAACTGCAGGCGCAGCAGGCAGTGCAGCGCCAGGGGCATGCCCAGGTGGTTCTGCAGGCCCTTGTCCACGCCGCCCATGCGGCTGCCCCGGCCGCCGGCCAGCACCAGGCCGGTGATGTCTTCCGTGGAGATGGCGCTGGTGCCCATCACCTCAGGCCTCCAGCATGTCGAAGGCCTGGGTTTCCACCTGCACGAAGGCGCGCGTCATGGCGGCCACGGCGCGCCAGGTGTGGGCCCGGGGGTGGGCCTCCACGGCGTCACACAGCGCTTCCAGCCAGGTCTGCACATGGGTGCGGAAGAAGCGGCGTTGCTGTTCCAGGTTGCACACGCTGGCGTCTTCGCCGGCGATCAGGTAGCGCATCACCTCCAGCACGAAGGACACGTGGTCTTCGGTTTCCAGGCGGTCACGGTCGCGGTCCAGGCCCAGGGCGGCCAGGTCGGTGCGCAGGGCGGCCAGCGGCTTTTCGTTCAGGAAGCCGCTGAGGTAGTAGGAGCCGTAGGCGAAGACCTCGGGCTTGCCCACGCCGTGGAAGAGGGCGTCGTGCTCGGCCCGGGCTTCGGCCGCGGTGGTGGCACGCAGGGCAGCCACCAGTTGTTGCCAGGGCTCTTGCAAGAAGCCGCCGGCCTGCGGCGCCTCGGTCACGGCCACGCGGAACTCGGCCATCAGCGCGTCGTCCGGTGCCTCCAGCCACAGCCGAGCCAGCAGGCCGTACAGCTCGGCACGCTGCAGTTCCTCGGCCTCGCCGCTGCCCAGGGCGGGGCTGAAGTTGACGGCGGCCACGGGCGCGGTGGCGTTGGAGGTGGGGTCAGCGGCGGGGTCGGAGTTGGGGGTGGACGCACTCATGGCCGGTTCCTCACAGATCGGTGATCCGCACTTCGTTCGGGTTGCTGAACATGTCCACCACGCGGCAGTCGCTGCACATCTTCAGCCGCTCGGCACCGGCGCCCTGGAAGGCGGCGTGGCTGCCCAGCTTCTCGATCATGTTTTCGATGGCGCGCAGCGTACCGAAAGGCTTGGCGCAGCGCACGCAGTGGAAGGGCGGGGCCTCGTGCAGCACGCGGGCGGCCTTGCGCGCCTTGCCGCCCTCGGCCAGCCACAGCCGAGGCTGCAGCGTGATGGCCTGCTCTGGGCAGGTGGTGGCGCACAGGCCGCATTGCACGCAGTTCTTCTCGGTGAAGCGCAGTTGCGGCTGCTGCGGGTTGTCGGCCAGGGCCGATTCCGGGCAGGCGCCCACGCAGCTCAGGCACAGGGTGCACTTGGCCGGGTCCACCACCAGGCTGCCGAAGGGCGAGCCGGCCGCGGGCAGGGCGATGGCCTCGGGCAGGGCGGTGCTGGCGGTGGCGCCGCCTGCCTGCGCAGTGGCGGCAGAGCCGAAGGCGGCGCTGGACGCCGCCGTGCCGGAAGCGCCCGCCAGGGCTGCGGTGCCTGGGGCGGAGCCGGCCTTCAGCGGCGCCTGGGCCAGCAGGTGGTCCAGCGCCAGTTCCAGCGTGGCGCGCTTGTCGGCCTGCACGGCGAAGGCGGCCGGGCGCGCCACAGTGCGGGCAGGGGCGCTTCGCAAAGCGGCGTCCAGGCGGGCCAGGGCGGCGGGGTCGGGCGTGGTGCCCGTGCCGCTGGTGCTGTCCGTGCCACTGACCCCAGCCTCCACCAGCCGCAGGTGCGTGCCCTCATAGCCCAGGCCCGTCAGCAGCGCCTGGGCCACGGCCATCTGCTCGGTCAGGGCCTGCCGGTACTCAGGCGCTTCTTCCTCGGTCAGCAGCACCAGCACTTGGCTGGCGCCCAGCGCCAGGGCCGAGAGCCACAGGTCCAGCCCGACGCTGGCGGTGTGCCACACGGGCACGGGCAGCACGCGGGCGGGCAGGCCCTGGATGCTGGACTGAGGCCCCGGCTTGGAGCCGGGCTTGGAGCCGGGCTGGACACCGGACGTCAGGCGGGCGGCCCGGCCCAGGGCGTTGACCACGCGCTCGCCCGCGCCTTCGCTGTGGATCAGCAGGGCGGCGTCGCGTCCGCCCGCCGCGGCGTAGGCGTTCAGCATGGTGCGCAGGCGCCGGCCCTGGTCGGCGGTGCCGGGGTAGGTGAAGGACAAGGCGCCGCTGGGGCACACGGTGCTGCAGGCGCCGCAGCCCACGCACAGGTGGGGCTCCACGATGATGCCGCCGCCGTCATGCACCACCGCGGCCACAGGCCGGCCTTCGGCGTCGGGGCGGCGGCGCGGGCCAGCGCTGGCCTTGCCCTTGCGCGAGGCATCGCTGCGGATGGCCTGGGCCGAGCACACGTCGATGCAGGCGGTGCAGCCGATCTTCTCGTTGCGGCTGTGGGCGCACAGCTTTTGCTGGTAGCGGAAGAACTTGGGCTTCTCGAACTCGCCTTCGCTTTCGCGCAGCGCCAGCACGGCCGGCAGCAGGTCAGCCCCCGGCGCTACGTAGCGGTA
>CAYSOD010000523.1:0-2862 GCA_964432385.1 uncultured Rubrivivax sp. | reverse complement strand
AATCCGGCGTACTGGTATTCCAGTACCGAGGGTTCGAATCCCTCCTTGCCCGCCAAAATCAACGACTTAGGCCACCTTGAGTGGCTTCTTTTTTTGTCCGTTTGGCGCCGTTGTGCGGGGATTTTTGACCACCGATGGTGTTGACGGCCCTTTGAAGGGTCTGAATCGCTAGGTGGGCGTATCGTTGCGTCGACCTCGCGTCCTTATGGCCGAGCACCGCACCAACGGTGTAGAGGTCGATGCCAGCGTTGATCATTTCGCTTGCGGCACTGTGTCGCAAATCATGGATTCGGACGTGCGAAAGGTGGGCCCTTTCGCGAGCACGCTGGAATGCACGCTGCAACGTGATCGTCTTTTCCGTGAACGGCAGGAACCGCAAGCAGACGCGTATTCGCGGATGGACCGGGATCACCCGACGCTCTCCGTTTTTTGTGTCCTCTACCACCAGCACGTCGCTGTTCTGAACCGCACGCTGTATCTCGCCCAACCGCATGCCGGTGTAGAACGCTATCCGAATCAACGCTCGCAAGTCTGCCCTGTCCGAAGCCATCGCCAGACGTAGCATTTCCTTGCGATTCACATAGACATGTCGTTCGTTGCGAACGACAGGCATTTGCATTCTTGCCGTGGGATCAAACGGCGTGAGGTTGTGCTGCTTCCAGGCCCAACGACATGCGGCCTTGAGCAATGCGATTCGATTGCGGTTGGTGGCAGGGGCGAGCGGTTCGGCCGCAATTGCCCGAGCAATAGCGGGCAATTCGCTCATCGGCTTGCCGCGGTAGTGCGGCAGGATGATGGCCAGATGCTCGGCTGCACCCTTGTACGACTTTAGGTGCGTTTTGTCCTGCAGGTACAGCTTGACCGCTGTTTCGATCAGCGGGTTTTGTCCGCCAACGCCCGTGGCAACCGCGTAGAGCCGTGCTGATTCCGCGCGGTCAAAGGCGTCAGCCTGGGCTTGACTCCAGCTTTTAGGAAGCAGTCGATTAGCCCGGTGTCTTCGACCTTCAACGTAACGGTCGAACTCAAAGCGATAGCACTTGTTGCGCTTGTCCCAGCGGATCGACATTTGCCCTTGTATTCCTCGATGTCTGATCGATCAAAGCGCACCGAGTCTCCAAACCGAAAGCAAGGGATCGTTCCTTCGTGGGCCAGTTGATAGACCTTCCGAGCAGACAGACCCAACTCCTGCGCCACCTCGCAGGCCTTCAGTAAAGCCACAGCGTGGTAGCCCCTTCATAGCGTGGGCGACTGGTGTCGCCGTTGAGTCTGGTCATGAATGCAGCAGTTGTCGACGAACAAGGTGTAACAGCCGAAACCTGGACTCGGCATCCTTCTCTGGGTTTGGCCGTGCAGGCAATCGCAAAAACTGCTGTCAGGCTCATCGCTAGCTTCCGTGAGGTCAGTCGGTCTCATCAAGTACCGGGCGAATGGCTTCGCGGCAGCTTTGTGCGACTGCGGTCCAGTCACAGGCGCCATGTACCAGTGCCGCATTCAAGCGGCGATCGACTTCTTCGAGCGTACGGATCATCTGGTTGGCGGCGATGGCGCGCCTAAATTGGACTTCTTCGTGCGGATAGGCGAACTCGAGGGTGACGTTCATCGGGGGCTCTTCCTCAGGGAACTCTGTTGTGTGTTGCTGAAATGAGCGCATCAAGCGTGGCGCGTACACGGCGCTTGGTCTCGGCCTGCTTGGGGTGCTCACGTTTGGTGGGTACCTGGTCGAGATCGTCGTTGGGCATGTCCACCAAAGCCTTGGCGCCTAAGAGCCTGGCGGTTGAGAACTCCTGCTTGAGTTGCTGCACCAGCGGATCGCTGAGCATGGGTTTGAACTCGCAGCGGTGAATTTCGATGCTGCTGAAGCCCGGCGGCGGGCCGTTGACGAACTCACTGCCATCGGGCATTCGATAGGTCACGCTGACCTCACCACCATCGACCGGATCGCCCACATTGCGCAGCAGCGGCGGGATATACAGATGCTGCTCACAGCCGCGGCGCTGCCGCTCCAAATCGATCGGCTGCGCCTGCGCGCGGTTGCAGTTCCACACGGGACCTTGGCCCGTTTGGATATCCGTCACCGGCGTGCTGTGGCAGCAGGTGCGGCAGTTCACTTCTGGGGTCTGTTGACCGTGGCACAGCGGGGCGAAGTGGCAATAGCGGCAGTTCTGATCGTCGGCGCGGTCGGCAATGCGCGGCGGGGGCTCATTGGCGGAGATGATGCGCTCGGCCTTGGCCAAAAGGCGTGCAAAAGCGTCGGCATCGAAAGCCACGATCTCGGTGTAGAGCGCCGCGTCGTTCTTGTTCTCGACCAGGTACAGCGCATGTGACAGGCGCATCAGCCCCATGTAGACCTGCATTTGCGCGTAGTGCATCGGCTTGGCCTCAGCTACGCGCTTCTTGACGAGCTCTTTGAAGGCCTTGTCGTTACTGGTCTTGAACTCGCACACATATGCCGTCTGCGGGTCATTTGGCAGCCCGCGCAAGACCGCGTCCACGCTGCCCCCAAAGTGGCCGCCCAGGGCGCTGACGCGAAACTGCCCGCCCTGGCCGTCATCGGCCCAGACCTCGCAGCCAATGGCTTTGAGTTCCTGCACAAAGCGCGCCTCGGCGCGCTTGCCATCATCGAACAGGCGCAGCATGCGGCCCTCCCAGCTTTGGCGACGCACCCAGTGAAAGGTGTTCCAGAGATGGCGCTCGCAGGGGTGACCGATGATGGAGGCCCCCAGGTGCGGGCGGTGGCCATCGTCGGCCTGGTCTTGCCACCAGTCGAGGATCACCTCGGCCAGGTCATGGCCTGGATCGCTAACGAATACGCCAAATTCCACGGCTTTGGCTCCACCGGCCTCCCGTCCGCATTTCTTGAAT
>CAYSOD010000522.1:0-2868 GCA_964432385.1 uncultured Rubrivivax sp. | reverse complement strand
GCCAAGAGCTGGCCCAGCGAGTGGTGCCTGGAGGCCAACTCGCTGGCCATCCAGGTGCACGGCGGCTACGGCTACACCCGCGACTTCCCGGTAGAGCAATACTGGCGCGACAACCGCCTGAACATGATCCACGAAGGCACGCACGGCATCCAGGCGCTGGACCTGCTGGGCCGCAAGGTGGTGATGGACGGCGGTGCTGGCTTGAAGCTGCTGGCCACACGGGTCAACAACACGATCGCGCGCGCCGGGCAAGACGCCGAGCTGGCAGGCCACGCCACCGCGTTAGCTGCGGCCCTGCAAAAGCTGGGTGCCGCCACCAAATCCGCTTGGGCCACCGGCGTGCCTGCCGAGGCCCTGGCCAACGCCACGCCCTATCTCCAAGCCTTTGGCCACGTGGTGCTGGCCTGGATCTGGCTCGATGTGGCTCTGGCGGCCCGACCCGCTGGCGACACCGCCATTGCGCAAGGCAAGCACGCCGCGCTGCGGTACTACTTCGCCTACGAACTGCCGCGCATCGACGCCTGGTTGAAGGTGGTAGCCGAGCGCGAGGCGGTGTGCCGCACCATGGAGGACGCCTGGTTCTGACGCCTCGCCTTTTCTGTCCCCTGTCTGCGTCACTGTCCCCCACGCCCCTCATTTCCCCCACGCTCGTCCGTGACTCCCGTTCCACTCTCAGCCTGAAGCAGGACTTCCCATGAGCACACCCGTCCAGCAACTCTTCGATCTCACCGGCCGCTACGCCCTCGTCACCGGAGGCTCCCGCGGGCTGGGCCTGCAGATGGCGCAGGCCTTGGGTGAGGCCGGCGCCAAGATCATGCTGACTTCTCGCAAGGCCGCCGACCTGGAGGAGGCCGCGGCCGACCTGCAGGCCCGCGGCATCGACGCGCGATGGATCGCGGCGGATGCCAGCGATCCCGTTCAAGTCCAGCGCGTGGTGGATGAGACCATGCAACGCTTCGGCCGCATCGACATCCTCATCAACAACGCCGGCGCCACCTGGGGCGCACCCGCCGAAGACCACCCGCTGGAAGCCTGGGACAAGGTGATGAACCTGAACGTGCGCAGCCTGTTCCTCTTTGCGCAGGCGGTGGCCAAGGCCAGCATGATCCCCAACCGCAGCGGCCGCATCATCAACGTGGCCTCGATCGCCGGGCTCGCTGGCTCGCTGCAGATGAAGTTCATCGCCTACGGCACCAGCAAGGGTGCTGCTGTCAATTTCACCCGCACCCTGGCAGGCGAGTGGGGGCCTTACGGCATCACCGTCAACGCGCTGGCACCAGGCTTCTTCCCCAGCAAGATGACGCGCGGCGTGCTGGCCGAGTACGGAGCCGACAACCTGGCGGCGATGTCACCGCTGCGGCGCCTGGGCGACGACGATGACCTCAAGGGCGCGGTGCTGCTGTTTGCCAGTGCCGCGGGCAAGCACATCACCGGTCAGATCCTGGCGGTGGATGGCGGCGTCAGCGCCGTGCACAGCGGCTGACGCTGGCGCTCGTCACCCGTCCACCGTCGACCTATGCGCAGCGCCACGACCTCCCAGGACACCTGAGCCACATTGCGGCATTCATGGACTTCCTCGCCCGCATACCTTTCGTCGACCATCTTGGATTCGAGTTGCTGCGGCTGGACCCCGGGGTCAGCGAGATTGCCATTGCGGTGCGGGATGAACTCACCAATTCCCTGGGCGTGGCCCATGGCGGCTTGCTGATGACCTTGATGGACATCGCCATGGCCCATGCCGCGCGCAGCCCGGTCGAACCCGGGGGTGAGGTGCTAGGTACCGTGGTCACTATCGAGATGAAGACCAGCTTCATGCGCCCGGGCACCGGCCGCGTGGTGGCCTCCGGCCGCCGCATGCACCGCACCGTGACCATGGCCTTCTGCGAAGCCAGTGTGCTGGACGCTCGCGGACATCTCGTCGCCCATTCCACCGGCACCTTCAAGTACCTGAAGCCGGCGTCTGATGGTCAGGCGCGCCGGATTCATCGCGACAACGCTTCGGATTGAGGCACACACCCGCGGGTTGAATCGCTCACCCCCGCACTTGCACACACGTCCTTGATCCCCCTTCCACCTTCATCACTCCCCTCAGGCATCACCATGCAGAACCAACAGATCCTTCTCGCTTCCCGCCCCGCCGGTGAGCCGACTGTCGACAATTTCCGGCTCGTCGAGACCCCTGTGCCGGCGCTGGCGGACGGCCAGGTGCTGGTGCGCCACCATTACCTGAGCCTGGACCCGTACATGCGCGGGCGCATGAACGATGGCAAGAGCTACGCCCAGCCGCAGCCGCTGGACGCGGTGATGATCGGCGGCACCGTCGGCGAGGTGGTGGAGTCGCGCCACCAGGGCTTTGCCGCCGGCGACCAGGTGGTGGGCATGGGCGGCTGGCAGCAGTATTCGGTGGTGGACGCCACACAGATCGGCATGCTGCGGAAGGTGGACACCACCCACATTCCGCTGGCCGCCTATCTGGGCTCCGTGGGGATGCCGGGTGTGACCGCCTGGGTGGGCCTGACGCAGATCATCGCCCCCAAGGAAGGCGAGACCGTGGTGGTGGACGCCGCCAGCGGTGCAGTGGGCAGCGCCGTGGGCCAGCTCGCCAAGGCCCGAGGCTGCCGCGTGGTGGGCCTGGCCGGCGGCGCCGACAAGTGCGCCTACGTCACGGACGAACTGGGGTTTGACGCCTGCATCGACTACCGCCAGCACCCGGACCTGAAGTCCATGCTGCGTGCGCTGAAGGAAACCGCACCGAACGGCATCGACGGCCACTTCGAAAACGTGGGTGGCCTGATCCTGGATGCCGTGATGCTGCGCATGAACGCCTTCGGCAGCATCGCGGTCTGCGGCATGATCGCCGGCTACAAC
>CAYSOD010000521.1:0-2869 GCA_964432385.1 uncultured Rubrivivax sp. | reverse complement strand
GCGTGCGCTGCAGCAGATCGGCTCGGCTAGCGTGGCTGCTAGCGTGCGTGCTCGGCCGACACAAACCGCGTCTCACCGGTGTCCACCAGGGTGCGCGTGGCCTGCGCCGAGGCGTAGATCCACAGGATCTTCATGGGCTCGGTCTGTGAGCGGTTGCGGAAACGGTGCGGCACGTTAGGCGGGATGAAGGTGGTGTCGTGCGGCTTGAGCTCGTGCACCTCGGACTCGATGTCCAGGTAGGCATGGCCACTGAGCAGCATCACGCTTTCCTCGCAGTTGTGGCTGTGGAAGGGGATGGCCGCGCCCGGCCCGAACTCGGTGATGCCGTTGATGAAGCTGGACGAGCCGACCGCCGGCCCCACCAGCGGCGTGGTGCGGGCGCCGCCCCCACGGTCGTGGCTCTTCAGCTCATCAGGGCGCAGCACGGCGGGGCGCACGGGGGTGTCGGTGGTGGTCATGGAACAACTCCTGGCAAGAGGGTGAACACGTCGGCGCCTGCAGGCCTGCGCTGAGCAGCAGCCAAGCGCTCAGGCGCCGTAGATTCGTGGAAGGTCAGCGGGCCGGCAATGGGGTTTCCCCCGGTGTTAAGGGGTGCTGCGCGACACCCGGCAGGGATCAAGGGCCTGGTCATGATCCAGAGGGGCTTCAGTCGCCCTTGATGTCGTTGTCTCGAATGGCCTTGCCGTAGCGGGCCAACTGTTCGCGCACGATGTTGCTCATGGCCTGCGGCGTGCTGCCCTCGGGACGCAGCCCCAGGGCTGCGAACCGCTGGCGAATCTCGGCATCGGCCAGGGACTTCACCACCTCGGATTGCAGCCGGTCGACGATCTCCTTGGGCGCGCCCTTGGGCAAGGTCAAGCCGAACCAGGTGCTGTATTCGAAGCCCTGGATGCCGGCTTCCTTCAGCGTGGGGGTGTCCGGGTACTCCGGGTGCCGCTGATCGGCCATCACCCCGATGAGTTTGAGCTTGCCGGCCTTGGCCAGCGCCGCCACCGTGGCGATGCCCTGCATGGTCATGTCCACCTGCCCGCCCGCCACGTCCTGCGCGGCCTGGCTGGCGCCGCGGTAAGGCACGTGCTTGATGTCGATGCCGGTGTGGGCCGCGAAGAGCGCGCCCCCCATATGCTGCGGGCTGCCGTTGCCGCCTGAGGCATAGGTAAAGCGCCCGGGGGCCGCCTTGGCGGCCGCCACGAGGTCGGCCGCACTCCTCCAGGGAGAGTTGGCCGCCACGGCGATGCTGAACTCGATGATGGCCACCCGCGACACGGGCACGAAGTCAGTCGTCGGGTTGAAGGGCGTGTTCGGGTTCAGGTTCGGCACCATGGTCAGGATGCTGTCGTTGAAGCCACCGATCGTGTAGCCGTCGGGGGCCGCCTTGGCCAGCTGCGACGCTCCGATGATCCCGGCCGCCCCGACGATGTTCTCCACGTTGATGGTCTGGCCCATGTTCTGGCCCATCTTGGCGGCCAGCAGGCGTGCCGCCACGTCGGCCGCGCTGCCTGCGGCCAGCGGCACGATCATGCGGATGGGCTTGTTGGGATAGCCCGCCTGGGCGAAGGCGCTGCCGGCCCAGGGCAGGGTGAGGGCACAGGCCAGCGCCAGGGCGGCGCGTCGCATGAGGCTGCGGGTGCGGGGGGTGTTCATCGGAGTCTCCGTCTAAGGCAAGGTTGAGAGTTCAGATGGTGGGAAGGCTCTTCACAGCTCCAGGCCGAGCACGCGGATGGCGTTCTCGCCCAGGATGGCCAGGCGGTCGTCGTCGCTGAGTTCGGGGGTGCTCATCACGTGCGTGACCGGGTCTTCCTCCCAGGGGATGGGGTGGTCGGTGCCGATCATGATCTGGCTGCTGCCCACTTCGGCGGCCAGGTGGCGCAGTGCCTCGCCCGTGAACACCAGCGCGTCGAAATAGATCTGCCGCAGGTACTCGGTGGGGCGCTTCTTCAGCACGATGGACGCGTCGCAGTTCTGCGGCGAGACGAAGCAGCTGCGGTCCATGCGTGGGGCGTAGGAGCCCAGGAAGCCGCCGCCGTGCGCGCCCAGAACCTTCAGCTGCGGGAAGCGGTCAAACACGCCTTCAAAGATCAGCTTCTGCAGCGCGATGGTGGTGTCCAGCGGGTTGCCGATGACGTTGGACAGCCAGCCGTTACCCTTGAAGCGGGCGGCCAGCTCGGGCGTGCTCTGCGGGTGAATGAAGAGCATCACGCCCAGCTCCTGCGCCTTGGCTAGCACCGGGTGGAACTCGGCATGGCTGAAGTCGCGCCCGGCCACGTTGCCGCCAATGGCGGCGCCTTTCAGGCCCAGGCGCTTGACCGCGTCTTCCAGCATCTGCATCGCCAGCTCCGGGAACTGCATGGGCAGAGAGGCAAAGGCCGCGAGACGCCGCGGCGCCCGGGCGCACAGCTCGGCCAGGCTTTCGTTGTGGATCTGGCAGATGGCCTGCGCGGTGTCGCGGTCCTTGCGATACCAGAAGGGGTTGATGCTGAGCACCTGCAAGTCGATGCCCATGCGGTCCATGGCCTCGAAGCGCGTGGTCAGTTGCTGCTCCACCTGCAGGAAGTGCTCGGGCACGCCCTTCACGGGCGGCAGCACCGCTTTGGCCTCCTCGCCCATCAGGTCGAGCGCTGCCTGGAAGTAGCAGTGGGCATGCACGTCCACGGTGCGGGCGCGCTGGCCTTTCAGGACCACGGGCGCGCGGGCAGGCTGCGCGCGGGTGCGGGCACCCCCGCCGCCGCCTTCGGGCATGACACCCGAATGCAGGGGCAGCCCGGTGCAGCCGCAGAACCAGAAGCCGTGTCGGTGGCCTTGGGTGCTGTGAAGTTGAGGGAAGAGCCAGCTCATGGGTTGGGCGTGGAAGTTGTCATTTGGGCCGCCG
>CAYSOD010000520.1:0-2869 GCA_964432385.1 uncultured Rubrivivax sp. | reverse complement strand
ATGATGAAGAGGACGTTCATGGGCAGCCTCCCTTCAGCTCAGTCCAGTCCGAGCTGGATGCGGCGCACCACCTCGCCCCACTTGCGGTTGTCGGCGGCCAGCATGGCGGCGGCCTCGGCGGGCGTGCCGGCCACGACGATCTGGTCACCGGCGCGCAGCTTCTCGCTGACATCGGGCGCCTTCAGGGCGTCGGCCAGCACCTGCCGCATGCGCGCCACGATGGGCTCGGGCGTGCCGCGCGGGGCCATCATCACCAGCGTGAAGTCTGCAACGTAGGCAGGGTAGCCGGCCTCGGCCACGGTGGGCACCTCGGGCAGGGCGGGTGAGCGCCGACTGCCCGAGACGGCCAGGGCCACCAGCTTGCCGGCGCGGACCTGGGGCAGCACCGTGGGGCCTGCGAGGAAGCCACAGGCCACCTGGCCGCCGATGACGTCCTGCATGGCCGGCGCAGGCCCCTTGTACGGCACATGCGTCATGTCGAATCCGGCCATGGACTGCAGCAACTCCATGGCCAGGTGCCCCGGCACACCCGCGCCGCCCGAGGCATAAGCCAGCTTGGTCGCCTTGGCCTTGGCCACCAGCTCGGCCAGCGTCTTCACGCCCACCGCGGGGTTGCACACCAGGGTCTGGTTGAAGGCCGTGCCCACGGTCACAGGGATCAGCGCGTCGGGCTTGAAGCCCAGGTTCTTGTAGACGTGCGGGTTGACCGTCATCACCGTGTCGGTGATCCACAGCCAGGTGTAGCCGTCCGGCGCGGCGCGCGCCACCTCGGCCGTGCCCACGTTGCCGCCCGCCCCCGGCTTGTTCTCGATGACGATGGGCTGCTTGAGCGCGGCCTGCATCTTCTCGGCGGCCAGACGCATGACGATGTCGCTGGGCCCGCCTGGCGGGTACGGCAAGACCACCCGAATGGGCTTGTCGGGCCAGGCCGGCTGCGCCGTAGCCAAGGCCGTGAAGCCCATGCACAGCGGCAAGGCCAGGGTCATGAGATGTCTGCGGGTCCGGTTCTTCGTCATCGTGCATCTCCAGGGTATGGGTCTTCACCGCGCAACAAAGCGGCGTGGATCTTGAATTCAGAGGTCACAGTTCAGGGGTTACAGAGGGCCCATCGTCAGCCGAGCTCGGGCTCGGCCACGGCCAGACAGCGGCGCATGGTCTGGGTGGCATCAGATGTTGCGCCCACCATCCACGTCCAGGCACACACCGGTGAGAAAGCCCGCCTCGTCACTGGCCAGGTACACCGCGGCGCCCGCGACGTCTGCCGGTTTGGTGAAACGGCCCAGCGGAATGCGGGCCAGGAAGCGCTGGCGGTTCTCGGGGGTATCGGGCATGCCCATGAACTGCTCCAGCATGGCGGTCTCCCCGATCATGGGGTTGACCACGCACACGCGGATGTTCTCGCGCGCCAGTTCCAACGCCAAGCTTTTGCTGGTGGTGATGACCGCGCCCTTGCTGCCGGAGTACCAGCACAGCCCCGGGCCCGGGCGCACGCCCGTGGTGGAGGCCACGTTGATGAACACACCTGAGGACCCACCAGGGTTGGCCCGCATGGCCGGCACGGCCGCGCGGTTCATGTGGAACAGGCTCTTGACGTTGACGCGGTAGAGACGATCAAACTCGTCCTCGGTCACGTCCAGGTGCGGCTTGTTGACATGCGTCACGCCCGCGTTGTTGACCACGATGTCCAGGCGCCCGTAGGCTTGCACCGCGGTCTGCACCAGGGCTTGAACGTCCTCGGCGCGCGAGACATCGCAGCGCGCGAACACGCCGCCAATGCGCTGGGCCACGGCCTGGCCCTGGGCCTCGTTCAGATCGGCCACCACCACGCGCGCGCCCTCGGCGGCAAAGCGCTCGGCGATCGCCGCCCCGAAGCCCGAGGCTGCGCCGGTGACGATGGCGGACTGGTCTTTCAGCCGCATGAGGAAACTCCCACGGCAGCTGCCGGCATGATGGGAACCACACTGGGTGAGGCGGGCGCCGCAACCGCTCTGCCCTGCACCTCCACCTCCAGCAGCTTGCGCACCAGATGCCGCGCCATGTTCAGCGCCTGGTCGTGCACGGTGGCCACGGGGCGAAAGCCCGGCGTGGCGTCCAGGATCTTCTGCTGGGCCTCGATCATGGTGCGGTCCTCGGCGAAGGCGGTGCTGACGTCCTGGAAGATGGCCTCGGTCATGGCCGGGTTGTCGAGTTCGAAATTGCGCGCCTGGCTGAAAAAGTAGTGCGCGGTGCGCGCGGTCTCGGGCGTCTGCACCGAGGTGTGGCGGAACTTCATCGCCACCTCGGCAATGCGGCCCTCAGGCGCACCCGTGCCGGCAGGCGCCGACCCCGCGTCCATGCGCATGAAGGCGGGTGGGTGCCACTCGTAGATCTGCCAGCGGTCCACGCGTCCCTCAAAACGCGCCACGCGCTTGTGGTTGGGCGGCATCTCGTCGTCCAGCGCCCAGCGCGTGATGCGCAGCCCCCCCTCGATAGGCTCCACCTGGGCCTTGACCTGCGCGTTGCGCGCGGTGCCCAGCGTGGTGGGGTGCACGTAGGACAGGTGGGCAAAGTCCAGCAGGTTGTCCACTATGAGCTGCACGTGCGCCTGGTAGTGGATGTAGCCCGGCTTCATGGCCCACTCGGGGCTGGCGTGCCAGGAGAAGCTGAGGATGGTGGACGGGTCGGCCTGCTCGGGCGCGCCCATGCAGATCCAGACGAAGCGGTCGCGCTCCACCACGGGGTAAGTGCGCACACGCGCCATGGGCGGAATGCGCTCTTGCCCCGGCATCTCCACGCACACGCCCTGGGGGTCGAACTTCAGGCCGTGATACAGGCAACGCACGCAGTCGCCCTCTTTGCGGCCGATGGACAACGGCGCCGCCCGGTGGCA
>CAYSOD010000519.1:0-2879 GCA_964432385.1 uncultured Rubrivivax sp. | reverse complement strand
TGGGACGTACCTTCTCACCCACTGGCAGCACTTTGGGAGAAGACTTGTTATTTTTTTCGCAGCGTATAGTTCGGGTAGGATATCGATTAATGCTTGTACCAGCCAGGGATGTTTTTGATGCCTGATCGTTCGTCGGTCTATAGATCGATCTCGACCACCAGTGGACAGTGATCAGACACGGCCAGCAAGGGCTCGGGGTAGTCGGGTGGTCGGGCCGACAAAGAGCGGCCCAGATTGCCCAAAGGGACCTTGGCCGCGGAAATCACGGACTTCTCGAGTCCCGCTGAGACGAGAACGTGGTCAAGCCCCACAGGGTTTCGGCAGCCCAGGCCGCTGCGGTCGCTCAACGCTCGGCGCTCTTCTGAGGTCAGCAGCCGAGACTTCGACGCCTCGCACGCCGCGCTCACCTCGGCCGACCCATTGCACACCGGCTGCAGTAGTGTCAGGCGGGATGACGCCGGTTGACCGTCATTTACCTCCATCAGAAGATTGCGCGTCAATACCGATGCAGGCCTGGGTGCTGCCAGATTTGCCGTCCCGTCACTTCGAATGGGTTCAGCGCCCTTGACCTTTGCTGCCTCGTGCCCCAGGTTGCGATTGAAGTCGCCCAGGACGATCACGTGATCGACGCCCTTGGGCAGATCCTCAATGGCCGCCTCCAGCGGTGCGACTTGCTGCTGCAAGACCAGGCACGGATCGCTCGGGCCCGCGTTGCCATCGAGTTGGCCTCTATCCAGCGGCGATACGCAGGAGGACTTCAGGTGAACCGTCATGAATCGCACCCGCTTGCCAGCGACCTGCAGCGTCAGCGTGAAGCCCGGGCGCACTTGGTCCTTGACCGGCAGGTGCGGCAGAGACAGCTCTCTGATGTCGCGGCACGAATCGATCGCGGTACCGAGAGACTTTCGCCAAGCGAAGGCCAGTCTCTGAACCTTGTAGCCCGCAAAGGAGCAGACCTCGTAGTCGGCTGCCGCAGTCCCCAGGGCTTCCCTGACTGCCGCCACGCCGGAAACCTCCTGGAATGCAATCACGTCGGCTTTGACGCCTTCGCGCAGGACCTTGGCGATCTGCTCGTTGCGCTTGGCCCAGGCTGAAGGGGTAACGGCAATACCTGCACGGGATGGTGAACGGTAGACGCCACACGGCGGCATCACCGTCAGGTCAACGCCCTCCAGGCTGGGGCGGCTCTCATCAATGGTCCAGCCCACCCTGGCCCCGGCTGTCTGGGGCGCAACGACCTCCCAAACGCCGGACTGCGAGTTCTTCGCGAAGCTCTTATCGCATTGCGCGATCCACTGAGGAAGCTCGGCCTGAGAGACGTGCCAGCCCAGGTTCCAGGTCGCCACCCTTAGAGTTGAGGCCTGGACCAAAGGGGTCATGGATAGGCCCAGCAGGCAACCTACAAGGGCCGCGAGTTTTGAATTCATCGTGCGTACGCGCTTCCTGGCTCAATGGGTTTCGGGCTTGTCTCTCGATCCTGAATCAACCCCCCAGGACAACCGCAGGAGGAGACTAAAGAGAAGATTCTTCGCGAGCAGCACGCTTGCTCGAGTTGCCGATCAAGGCGCCTGCATCTTGGTGTCGCCCCAGCAGCAAGGCCAGTCCTTGCGGTCTGCTTGGAGCAGCTTCACTTCTAGGACTGCAGGGTAACGCTCGGCCAGGCGTTTCCACTTGACTCGCGGTTGACGCTGCCTAGGTCAGCACCGAGGTGTCCAACTTTCACGTAGATGAGCGCGCCCTCAGGCCCAGTGAACGGCGCGTGCCGGCTCCATCGCGGGCTACGCAGCCATGTGCCGCGTGCGTATTCGCCCGCTTCGTCACGAAACACCCCCTCCAGAACGAGGATCTCCTCACCTCCGGGATGGGTGTGGGCATTGAAACGGGTGCCCGGCGCCCAGCGCACCAGTGCGGTGTCGATCCCGTCGTGGCTGTGCAGCGGCAGGACGCTCAGTCCAGGCACGAGCCCGGGCCGCCAGGAGGCTTTTCGGGTGTCCAGACGCACTGCAGCCGTGTCGTCAGCGGCGAACTGGCGAAGCTTGACGAACAGCAGGCAACCCTCGCGCGAGTACGGCGCGTGCGCGCTACCGGGAGGATTGCGCAGATAGGTGCCCGCAGGGTACTCCCCGAATTCGTCTCCAAAGGTGCCTTCGAGCACCAAGATTTCCTCGCCCCCGCCGTGCTCGTGGCGGGCAAACTCTGAGCCGGGTGCGTAGCGCACGAGGCTGGTGGCGCGAGCCACCTCTGCGCCGACACGGTCGAGCATCCGACGTTGCACGCCCGCCGCGGGCGAATCGACCCAAACGGCGTCGCTGGCGTGGCAGACGACGCGCCGCGAGAAGTCGGCGTTCAGGTTCATGAGGCGGGTGCGGTCTCGTGCAGTAGGGGGGGTCAGGAAGCTGATGAATGAGTCTCTCACGCGCTGGCCAGTCCACAAGTCCCCACGGGCAGTCGTGAAGTGGTGTGGATGTGTCTCCAAGTTTCATCAGATAGCCGGCCCTCCGCCGTCGGCAGGATGGCCAGAGCGACTGCGCTGCCGGTCATGGGTCAGTTGTTCACCACAACCCACCGGTCGAGCAGTCCGCTCACGTAGCTGTGGTCCAGCATGTGGCCGTTGCCGGCCACCACATGCACGGGAATCTGGATCAGTTCGGCAAGGCGGCTGACCTGCTCGGGGTTGGCCTGCCAGTCCTCCGACCCGACATGGATCTCGGCCTGAGCAGGTGTCGGCAGCTTGCCGGCGGTGGCCAGGTCCATCAGCCGCGTGGGGTAGGGCGGCATGAAGTGGGTGAGCTGATCTGGTTTGGCGAATTCGCCCACGATGGGTGACAGCAGCATGACTTCTGCGAGAGAAGCCTCAACTTGGTTTTGGGCCTGGGGAA
>CAYSOD010000518.1:0-2888 GCA_964432385.1 uncultured Rubrivivax sp. | reverse complement strand
CCCGACGGCCCGGCCTACATCGAGGCCGTACGGCGCCGCGCTACCGCGCGACCGTGACCCAAGGCACCTCGAGCCAGTTGTCAGCGCGGTGCACCACGCTGACGTTGCTGCGCGCGGCCCAGGGGATCACCTGACGGTGCAACGGGATGGTGTGGACCTGATCGCGCCACTCCCGCAGCGCGGACTTGATCAGGTCCTCGCGTTTCTTCACGTCGGCCTCCACGCTGGACTGCGCCGCCAGCGCATCGAAGCGATCGTTGCGTGAGCGGCCATAGTTGTACAGGCCCACCCCCTTGTCGCCCAGGTTGCGCATCACGGGGGTGAGGGTGGTCTCCGCATCGGTCACGGCGCCACCCCAGCCCAGCATGTACAGGCTGGTGTCGTACTTCTCGAGCTTGGGGAAGTAGGTGGTACGCGGCATGGCATTGACCTTGACCTTGACCTTGATCTGCGCCCACATGCCCGCCAGCGCGATGCAGATCTCTTCGTCGTTCACGTAGCGGTTGTTCGGGCAGTCCAGCGTGACCTCAAAGCCGTCGGGGTAGCCGGCCTCGGCCATGAGGCGCCGCGCGGCCGCAAGATCGAAGGGCAGGCGCCTTTCGATCTCCGGATCGTTGAATGCGGCCAGCGGCGAAGGTGTCATGCCGCCTGTGGGCGCGCTCTGTCCGTTCATCAGCTTGGTTTTCATGGTCTCGATGTCCACCGCCTGGTACAGCGCGCGGCGCACACGGACGTCCTTGAAGGGGTTGCGGTTCTTGACGCTGCCGTAGAGCAGTTCGTCGCGGTGCTGGTCCATGCCGATGAACACCACGCGGTTCTCGGGCCCGTCGATCACCTTCACACCCGCGGTGTTGCGCAGCCGCGCCACGTCACGCGGGGCGGGGTCAAGCACGAAATCGATCTCTCCGGACACGAGCGCCGCCAGGCGGGTGGCGTCATTGCTGATGGGCGTGTAGACGATCTCCTGGACATTGCCGTCGAATTTGCCCCACCAGTTGGGGTTGCGCCTGTACGTGGTCTTGATCCCGGGCTGGCGGCTCACCAGGATGTAAGGGCCGGTGCCGTTGGTGTTGAAGCTCGCGTAGCTTTCCTCCTTGTTCTTGAAGTCCAGCGGCTTGAGCACCTTGTGCTTCTCGGCCCAGGCCTTGCTCATCATCCACAGCGAACCCAGGTGCTGAAGGAACACCGGGTTGACCCTGTCCATGCGGAACTCCACCGTCAGGGGGTCCAGGGCCACGGGGGTGCCCACCGCGTTGGCATAGACGTTGATCTGCGAGGTGACCTCCTTACCGCGGTTCACCGAAAAGACCACATCCTCGGCACTGAAAGGCGAACCATCGTGGAACTTCACCCCCGGGCGCAGCTTGAAGCGCCAGGTCAACGGCCCGGTCTGCGCCCATTCGGTGGCCAGCGCGGGAACGAAGTTCAGCTGACGGTCACGCCTGATCAGGAACTCGTACACCTGACCGTTGATCATGTTGGTCAGGCCCTCGTTCTGGGAATGAGGATCCATGGTCTGAGGGTCACCCTGGCTGGCCCAGCGCAGAGTCTGGGCGTGTACAGGAGAACCCAGCAGGGTGGCCAGAAAGCCGGCCAGCAAGAGAAGGGACCGCAGGTGCTCCATGGGCAGGCTCCTGACATGGTGGAGATCGAAGACCCACACGATGTCACAGCTTGGGGCGGTTCACGCAGGGGGATAACCCTCCTCGGTCAGCGCCGCGGCGAAAGCCTGCGCCGGCTGGGTGGACTCGATCTGCACCTTGTGGGTGGGCAGATCGATCTTCAGTTGCGCCGCCGGGTCCACCTGCTGCACGGTGGTGGTGACGGTCTTGGCGCAATGGCCGCAGGTCATGTCAGGCAGGGTGAGTTCGATGGTCATGGTTTGTCCCTCGTCAAGGCCAAGGCTGCGTGCAGCGTACCCCCCAAGCTTAGAGTATGCGCATGACAGAGCACACCCTGAACATCGACGGCATGACCTGCGCCTCCTGCGTAGCGCGGGTCGAGAAGGCCTTGAGCCGGGTGCCGGGTGTGCAGTCGGCCAGCGTCAACTTGGCCACCGAGCAGGCCCAAGTAACCTCCGGGCAGGCCACCGACCCTGCGCAACTGCTGGCAGCCGTGCAGCGTGCCGGGTACGAGGCAAGTGTGGTGCAGCCCAATGCGGATGTGCTCGCCGAACCCGAGCGGCGCCGCCATGACGAGGGCTGGAAGGTGGCCGTGGCGGCCGCCCTGTCGCTGCCCCTGATGCTGCCGATGGTCGGTGACCTGCTGGGCCGTCACTGGATGTGGCCGGCCTGGGTGCAAGCCTTGTTGGCTGCACCGGTGCAGTTCTGGCTGGGTGCGCGCTTCTACCGCGCGGGCTGGGCGGCGCTTCGAGCAGGCGCGGGCAACATGGACCTGCTGGTGGCCATCGGCACCACCGCCGCCTTCGGTCTGAGCCTGGCGCTGTGGTGGCAGGCTTCTTCAGGTTCTGCGGAGCAGATGCCGCACCTGTACTTCGAGAGCGCGGCCGTGGTCATCACCTTGGTGATGCTGGGCAAGTGGCTGGAGTCCCGTGCCAAACAGCAAACGCTGGCCGCGCTGCAAGCCCTGCGGCGCCTTCGGCCAGAGACCGCCTGCGTTCGCCGCCAGGGCGTGGAAGCGCAGGTACCGCTGTCAGCGCTGCGCGTGGGCAGCGAGGTGGTTGTGCGTCCAGGTGAGCGCCTGCCCAGCGACGGCATGATCATCGAGGGGCGTACCCATCTCGACGAGTCGCTTCTCACCGGGGAAAGCCTGCCCGTGGCACGCGAGGTCGGGCAGCAGGTGACGGGCGGCGCACTCAACGTCGAGGGCTTGATCGTGGTGCGCACCTCGGCCGTTGGTGCCGAGACGCAACTGGCCCGCATCGTGCG
>CAYSOD010000517.1:0-2922 GCA_964432385.1 uncultured Rubrivivax sp. | reverse complement strand
TTGCCGCGCGCGTGTCTGATCCCAGAGTGCTGACCGCCGTTGCCACGTGGTTCGATGGTGGCAGTCCACACTGGAAGTTCGCGCGCTTCCAGATCGACGCGGCCGCCCGCATTCTTGAAGGCCTTGCGGGCCGTGGCGCACGAGGCACGCTGGTGTCTGCTGGAACGGGTAGCGGCAAGACGCTTGCCTTCTACTTGCCGGCGCTGACGTGGTTGGCTGCTGAGCGAAGAGCCCAACCCAGCGCTGGTGGAGTTCGGGTCCTGGCGCTATACCCCCGCAATGAACTCTTGAAGGACCAACTCGCCGAGGTCTACGAGCAGGCGCGCAAGTTTGATGCGGATCTGGGCAAGGTCGGGACCACGCTCAGCATCGGCGTGCTTTACGGTGACACCCCTGAGACGCTGAACTCGATAGAGAGGAAGTGGCAAAAGACTCGAGGTGAGTGTCCCTTTTTTCGTTGTCCGCAGACGGGCTGTAGCGGGGGCCTGCGTCTGGCAGGCGCAGGCGACCCTGAGAGCCAGGGCCGCCTGACCTGCGTCACATGTGGGCACGTCGTCGAATCGCTGCACCTGCGGTTCACTCGCAGGTCGATGATCGAGGACCCGCCCGACATCCTCTTCACTTCCGTGGAGATGATGAACCAGCGGCTCGCCGACTCGCAGATCAGACACCTCTTTGGTCTGGGGCCCAGAGCCTCAATGGCGCCTGCGCTGATGCTGCTCGATGAGGTACACCTCTACACAGGGACCTTTGGTGCTCAGACGGCTCACTTGTTGCGGCGGTGGTCACACCTAAGCCGCCGTCAGACCCAGTTTGTCGGGCTTTCCGCGACCATCGCCGACGGGGCTGCATTCTTCGCTTCTCTGGTCGGCCTGGACCGCAGCGTTGTCGAGGAGATTGCGCCCAACCCTGAGCACATGGTCAGTGAGGGAGCCGAGTACATGCTGGCCTTGAGAGGCGACCCTGTATCCCAGGCTGCGCTTCTATCGACATCGATCCAGGCCCTGATGCTAGCCTCGCGCCTGCTGGACACCCGGGAAGACTTCACCAAGGGAGTCAAGTCGTTTGCCGGCTGGCGCAGTTTCGCCTTCACGGACCAACTGGACGCAACCAACCGCCTCTTCTACGACCTCCGGGATGCGGAAGGCCGCACAGAACAGGGACACCCTGCAAATCGCCGGCACCCCAACGGCGGCCTGGCCCACTTGCGCCGCGCCGGTGGGAGCCTGCGCCGCTATGAGGGGGGACAAGATTGGAGGGCTCTCGAAGCCAATGGCCATGTACTGTCCACCCGGCATCGCGTGGAGAGAACCACGGCGCTCGATACCGGTGTCAGCCACGACGCCGAAATCGTCGTCGCTACCGCGGCACTGGAGGTGGGCTATGACGACCCGGCAGTCGGCGTCGTCCTGCAGCACAAGGCCCCTCGCGACATGGCGCAGTTCCTGCAGCGCAAGGGCCGGGCAGGCCGCACGCGTCATATGCGCCCCTGGACCATCATGGTGCTGTCCGACTACGGGCGCGATCGCTTGGCCTATCAGGCATACGAACAGTTCTTCGACCCTGAACTGCCGCCCCGTGAACTGCCCTTGAGCAACCGCTACATCCGGCGTATGCAGGCGGCCAATGCACTGATCGACTATCTCGGCGTGGCCATGCAGCAAGGCGAGCCTGCAGGTTCAGTGTGGCGAGATCTGTCTGGACCACAGTTCACCCGCTTGGAGGGCTGGTCGCGTCCGGCAGAGGACCAGATCAAGCAGAACAAGGCGAGCTTTCCGCTGAATCCGAGTCAGTGGAAAGCAGTTCAGAGTGAGGCGATTCGGATCGGCCCGGCTGGCGAACATAGGTTTGCTGGTAGGAACTGGCTCCAGGATCGTCTGCGTCGGGCCTACCTCACGCAGCAGTTGGTCAACCTGCTCAGGGATCCAGCCAAGCTAGAAGACCTCACACGCTTTCTAGTTCAAGCGCTGGCCCTTTCGCGCGAGGAGGTGGACACCCTGCTGTGGGAGCATCCACGCCCGCTGCTGCTGACCGTCGTGCCCACCGCCTTGAGACGCTTGGCTACCAACTGGCGTTCGCATGGCCAACCGGCCACCGACCGACGAAACAGCCACCCGCTTCCCGAGTTCATGCCGGGAACGCTTTTTGCCGATCTGTCTCTGCCGGAGGTCCAGCTTCTGGGAGGTTCATTCGATGACGTGGCCTTGCCCGTGCTGCAGGCCTTGAACGAATTGGCCCCGGGCAAGGTCTCCCGTCGTCTGGACCAACCGCTGTGGATTGGACTTTCAGACGCTGAGCTCGCGGCCGATCTCGCTGCCGTGACGACGACTCGTGAGGTCGACGTCGCACTCTGGTACGACCTCGACCCTCAGTTCGACTTTCAACGTTCCGAAAACGGACAGGTGAGCGCCTGCGCTGCCTTTCGCCCCACGGCAATCCGACTTACCTCGCCCCCACGACGGCCGGATCTGCGTGACACCTCCAACGCGCGACTGATCTGGCGAACCCAACTGTTTGGGGGTCGAGTGGGCAACGTTTTCGAAGCCCCTTCTGACCGAGTCGGTATCGCTAGACTGGTGCAGCGTGTCTCTGTTCACACCCACGCTAGCCAGTCGGCAGCAACGGTACGACGCTACGCGGTGGCCTCCAGCGTCAATCTGCGGGTGGCGACAGGCAACCAAACAGTCGACCACGCAGCCCTGTGGCACTTTACCCAGGGCGGCAAGCCCTGCGGCATCGGATTCGAAGTCGAAGCCGATGCACTGTGCTTCCACATGAACCTGCTATCGTCCCCGAGCGCTACTCTGCTGCAGGAAGACGCGTCTATTCTCCGCGCCGCCCGCAGCGCGCGTTTTCAATGGGAAGCCCAGCATGGCCCGGCGCTGGCAGGCACGGTGGGCAACGTGTTCCTCCGAGGCTGGC
>CAYSOD010000516.1:0-2942 GCA_964432385.1 uncultured Rubrivivax sp. | reverse complement strand
GACGACCGCGTGCACCCCGGCCACGCCCGAAAGATGGCCGCCCGCATGCTGGAGCAGGGGCACGACGCCACGTACTACGAGAACATCGAAGGCGGCCATGGCGGCGCCGCCGACAACGCCCAGCGCGCCGACCTCAAGGCCCTGGAATTCGCCTTCCTGTGGCAGCGCCTGGCGCCCAGGGCCCGCATCCCGGAGAAGCCGAAGGGGGAGGCGTTGAGGTAGGCGGCGTACTGGGTGGACCGCGAGCCTCTGGCCCAGCCAACGCAAGCCAGAAAGGCCCGACCGCAGGCAGTCGGCGCCGCCCTTCCGCGTTCTGCCCTAGACTCGTCGCCATGCGTCGCTTCTGGCTCATCGTCTTGCTGCTGGCCCTGCTGCCCCTTCGCGGCTGGACGGCGGCCGGCATGGCCGTGTCGGCTACGCTTTCGGGCCCCCACGCCAACGCCTACGCCCAGGCCGATGCCGTTGCCATGCCCTGTCACGCCGACCGCTCCGCCGACGAGCCCACTGCCGGGCCTGACGCGCAGGCGCACGGTGCAGCGCAAGCGTCGCATCTGTGCTTCAGTTGCGATCTTTGCCATGCGGCGCTCGCCCCAGTGGCCGCCGGTTCGGCAACTCCTGAGGAGGTGCCCGGTGAGGGGCCGCTGGCAGGCCCCTCGCGAGACACGGGCCGCTTGCTGGCCGGCTGCCTGGAACGACCCCCCCGAGCCTGACGCTCCAGGCCACCGGTCCGTGCGGCCGGTGGGTGGCCCTGCCCGGTTCCGGTCAGGGCCTGGATTCAAGCCTTGCGCGGCCTTTCGTGCCCGCGTGTTGCGCCACCTCCGGAGTGTCTTTCATGCCTTTATCTTTTCCGCTCCTGCGGCCCGCCTGCCTCGGCCCAAGGTGGCGTGCGTTCGTCGGCTCTTGCCTGCTGGCTCTGATAACCGCCCCCGTGCAGGCGCTGCCCATGGCCTCTCAGGGGTACTGGATGGTGATGGGGGACTTCGAGGAAGGGTCGAACAAGCTCTCCGCGAACTACGCCCTCACCGGACGCGACGCCATTGGGGCGGCGGTGAGCCGCTTCGACAGCCCGGCCCATGGCAGCAGCGGGATGCGCTCCTCGCGCGAACTGTCGGCGCTCACCTACACCCGGCTGCTGCACCGCTGGAACCTGCCCGACGCCCAGGCCAACCTGTGGTTCATTGGGCAGGTCGGCGGCCTGCGAGCGCAAGGGGTGGCCGGTGGGACGCGTACGCTGCTTTCGCCGACGGTGCTGGCCGACTGGGAGACCACGCGGCTCTACGTGGGCGGCGGCGCAGAGGCCATGCGCGCCGGTGACTGGCGGCGCGAGTCGGCCTATGTCCGCACGGGCTTCTCGCTCTACGAAGTCGAGTACGAGCAGGTGCAGCCGTGGATCCTGCTCGAGGCGCGGCGTGAGCGCGAACGCATCCCGCGCCTGGCCGCTGCGGCCCACGAAGCCGCCAAGACCGAGTGGATGCCGATGGTGCGCCTCATCCACCGCCACTGGTTCCTTGAACTCGGCGCGCGGCGCGACCGGGCACACCTGAGTTTCATGTGGGTGCCCTGATGTCGCCGCATGCATTCGCCGCATGCATTCGCCGCATGAATCCGCATTTTGTACCCACCCTTTCTTCTCTTCCTTCATCCAATCCCCTTCGAAAGGACTTCCCATGAAGACCCGAATCGCTGACCGTACCCTTCCGGCTGCACATCTGACACGGATGGTGTCGGCCTTGCTGGCAGGTGCTGCCCTGGTCGTGTTCGCCACGTCCGCGCAGGCTCAAGCGCCGGCGCCAGCCAAGGCCACCGACGCAACCCGTGCCGCCCCGGCCTCCGCTGTCAAGCTCTCCGTCAATGGCATGGTCTGCGCTTTCTGCGCCCAAGGCATCGAAGCGCGGCTGAAGAAGCTGCCCGAGACGGCCGACCTCTACATCAACCTCAAGCAGAAGGTGGTGGCCGTGCAGGCCAAGCCCGGCCAGACATTGGCGGTTGACAAGCTCAAGGCCGAGGTCGTCGAGGCGGGTTACGAGGTCACGCGCGCCGAGCCGATGTCGCAGACGGTGGCGCAGCTGCGTGAGCAGATGCGCGGCCGGCAGTGAGCGCCGGATCAGGAAGCGCCGCACCGGCCGACGTCGATGGCGGCGCTGCCACGGCCGGCTGGTGGTCGGCCTGGCTGTCACTGCTGGCCAGCGGTGGCACGCTCGTGTGCTGCGCGCTGCCGGCGCTGCTGGTCTCGCTCGGGCTCGGTGCCGCGCTCGCCGGGTTGGTGAGTGCGGTGCCGGCGCTGGTGTGGATCAGCGAGTACAAGGCGCCCGTGTTCGGGGTGGCAGCAGTGCTGCTGGCCGGCGCCGGGGCCCTGCAATGGCACCTGCGGACGGCGCCTTGCCCGATCGACCCCGTGCTGCGGCAAGCCTGCCTGCGCACCAGGCGGTGGTCGCGCTGGGTGTGGATGGCGGCGGTGGGGCTGTTTGCGGTCGGCGCCTTCTTCGCCTTCGTGGCGCCGCTGTGGATGCAGGGGTAGCCCGGCGCGCGTAACGTCAGGCCCGGGCGTGGCCCGCCGCGTCGCGCTCCCGCTGCTGCTCCTGCAGCAACCGCCACATCACCTTGCCCGAGCCACTCTTGGGCAAGGCCTCGACAAATTCCACGAGGCGCGGCACCTTGTAGGCCGCCATGTGCTCGCGGGCCCAGTCGATCACGTCCTGCTCGCGCGCCGTGGCGGCCGCTTCCGGGCGACGCACCACCAGGGCCTTGACGGTCTCGCCGCGGTAGGCGTCCTGCGCGCCGATCACGCAGGCCTCCAGCACGACCGGGCACTTGAACAGCAGCAGCTCGACCTCGGTGCGCCAGACCTCGAAGCCGCTGGCAGTGAGCATGCGCTTCAAGCGGTCGGTGATGAAGAAGTAACCCTCTTCGTCCATACGCCCCAGGTCCCCAGTGCGGAAGAA
>CAYSOD010000515.1:0-2948 GCA_964432385.1 uncultured Rubrivivax sp. | reverse complement strand
AGCCGGCGGAAGAGGCAGGCAAGGGCAGCGGCGCGCAGCGCATGATCGAGGACGGCCTCTTCGAGCGCTTTCCGTGTGACGCCATCTTCGGCCTGCACAACTCGCCCGGCGTGCCCACCGGCACCTTCGGCTTCATGCACGGCGCCTCGATGGCGGCGTCTGACAGCTGCCGCATCACCGTCCACGGCCGCGGCGGCCACGCGGCGCGCCCGCACCAGGCGGTGGACCCCATCCTGATCGCTGGCAGCCTGGTGGTGGCGCTGCAGAGCGTGGTGGCGCGCAACATCGACCCGCGCCACACCGCCATCGTCACCATCGGCTCGCTGCATGCCGGCTCGGCCTACAACGTCATCCCCGACAGCGCCACCTTGGGCCTGAGCATCCGATCCTTCGACGCCGAGGTGAGGGACCAGCTCGAGCAGCGCATTCGCACCCTGGTCACCGCCCACGTGGCCGGTTATGGCGGCGAGGTGACCATCGACTACGAGCGCGGCTACCCGGTGGTGGTCAACACCGCGGCCGAGACCGAGTTCGCGCGCCAGGTGGCCGAGGAACTGGTGGGCCCCGAGCGCGTGATCTCGCCCTTCCCGCCCGTGACCGGCAGCGAGGACTTCGCCTACTACCTGGAGAAGAAGCCCGGCTGCTTCCTGCGCCTGGGCAACGGCGCCGACAGCCCCATGCTGCACAACCCGCGCTACGACTTCAACGACGAGCTGCTGACGGTCGGCGCTGCCTACTGGACGCGCCTGGCCGAGCGCTTCCTGGAGCCGGCGTGAGCGCGGTTGCCCGGCGTACCGCCGGCCGCAGGGTGAAAAGGCGCCAAGCCGCGGGAGCCCCGCGATGAACGGCGCCCAAAGCCTCGTGCGCACGCTGCTGGCCGCCGGCGTGGACACCTGCTACGCCAACCCTGGCACCAGCGAGATGCACTTTGTGGCGGCGCTGGACACCACTCCCGGCATGCGCTGCGTGCTGGGCTTGCAGGAGAACGTGGTCACCGGCATGGCCGACGGCCATTTCCGCATGAGCGGCCAGCCCGCCTGCACGCTGCTGCACTGCGGCCCCGGCCTGGCCAACGGCTGGGCCAACCTGCACAACGCACGCCGCGCGGGCAGCGGCATCGTCAACCTGGTGGGCGACCAGGCCACCTGGCACCGCCCGCACGACGCCCCCTTGACCGCCGACACCGAAGGCCTGGCCCGTGCGGTCTCGACTTGGGTGCGCACCAGCACGCGTGCCAGCGAGGTGGGCCGCGACGGCGCCGCCGCCGTGCAGGCCGCCCGCAGCGCCAACGGCCAGGTGGCCACGCTGATCCTGCCTTCTGACACCTGCTGGGACGAGGGCGGCCGGGTGGCGGACCCGCTGCCTTCCGCAGCACCCGGTGCGCCCGACCCGCACGCGGTGCAGGCGGCGGCGCGCGCGCTGCGCGGCGGCCGGCGCGTGTTGCTGTTGCTGGCAGGCGCCGCCTTGCTGGCACCTGGGCAGGCGCTGGCCTGGCGCGTCGCCGAGGCCACGGGCGCGCACTTGATGGCCGACTACGCGGCCGCCCGCGTGGCCCGCGGCCAGGGCCGCCTGCCACTGCGGCGCGTGCCTTACAACACCGATCAGGCGGTGCAGGCCCTGGCCCCGTATGACGAGGTCGTGCTGGTGAACGCCAAGCCGCCGGTGGGCTTCTTCGGTTACCCCGGCAAGCCCTCTCGCCAGACCCGGCCCGACGCGGTGTTTCATGTGCTCAGCCGGCCCGAGCAGGACGCGCTGGCCGCGCTGCAGGCCTTGGTCGACGAGCTTGGGGCACCGGATGCACCCATGCCCAATGCGGGGCCCGCGCCTGAACCTGGACAAGGCGCCCCCACACCCGAGGGCCTGGCGCGCACGGTGGCCGCGCTGATGCCCGAGCACGCCATCGTCTGCGACGAGAGCGTGTCCTACGGTCGCGGCTTCTACCCGCACACCGTGGCGGCTGCGCCGCACGACTGGCTGCACCTGCTGGGCGGCGCCATCGGCAGCGGCATGCCCATGGCCACGGGGGCGGCCCTGGCCACGGGCGGGCAGCGCCGCGTCCTCAACCTGCAGGCCGACGGCTCGGCCATGTACACGCTGCAGGCGTTGTGGACCCAGGCCCGCGAGCGCCTGCCAGTGACCACGGTGCTGCTCAACAACCGCAGCTACAAGATCCTGCTGGGCGAGTACCAGAACGTGGGCGCCACCCCAGGCCCCACGGCCCTGGGCATGCTGGACCTGGGCAACCCCGAGCTGGACTGGGTGCGCCTGGCCGGCGGGCTGGGCGTAGAGGCTGCGCGAGCCGACACCTTGGAGGCCTGCGCCGACCTGATGTCGACCAGCTTCGGCCGGGCTGAGCCTTTTCTGATCGACCTGCGGGTGTAGACCCGCCGATGCGGGCACCACCTCGACGCTGGGGCAGCCAGTGCAGGCTCCAAAGGTCTGATCAGGTCTCAGGCATGCAGCGCAGCTTCGTCCGCGCCGCGCGCCGGCCTCAGCTGTCCTGCAAGACGCCCACCCGCTCGCTCATCTGCACGGCAAACTCCTCCCGCAGGGCCGCGCCGTGCTGGTCCAGCGCAGGCACGGGCGGGTAACTCGCGCCGTCCCACTCCTGGCCCCAGGGCGTCGCCGGGATCTCCACCTCGTGCGTCCCCACGGGCATGCGGCGGGTCTGCAGCTGCGGGTGCTCGATCAGGTCATGCACGGAGTTGACGCTGCCAAAAGCGGTCTGCGCCGTGGTCAGGCGGTCCACCACCGACGCGCTGGGCAAGCTGGCGAACAGGGCAGCCACCTCGCCGTCGACAAAGTCGCGGTTCGCCACCCGAGCCGCGTTGCCCGCGCAGCGCGGGTCGGTGGCCAGCTCGGGGCGCTGCAGCACGGTGGTGCAGAACTCGGCCCACTCGCGCTCGTTCTGGATCGAGATCACGATGTCTCGCCCGTCGGCGCAGGTG
>CAYSOD010000514.1:0-2967 GCA_964432385.1 uncultured Rubrivivax sp. | reverse complement strand
GCACTGCGGGTGGACAGGCAGTCTTGAATGATGCCAACTGAAGAGCGCGGTGAAGAACTTCGGTGCCTTAGAGAAGGGCAGCTCGGGGTGATCGTACTTTTCGTGCAGATTGGTGCGCTTTGGCCTGAAACCCAGCATCCAAGAGTTTCAGGCTGACGGCACTGTTCCTGCGGGTTGAAGGAACTGAGCCAACTTGACACCGCAGTCGGTCAGTCGCGCGTCAATCGCTCCAATTCAGCCCTCAGCCGCTCCTCCGGCCTGTGGAGATACCGACTGGTCGTAGAGATCGAGGCGTGATCCATGAGGTCGCGCACTGAGAGCACATCGGCTCCACTGTCGAACAGGTCAGTGGCGAAGGTGTGACGCAGCCAATGTGTGGAAGCTTGTTGCAGGCGAGCCTGCGCAATCTCGTCACCTGCCTCCATGGCCAAGTCTGCAGTTGGGTATTCGCATCTTTCTAGCAAATTGACACGGTGGCCGCTGGCCAAGCCGTCACCTGCCCAGGCGCAGCACTGGGCTGGTAGGGATTCGCGCCGCGCCAGACCCAGGTAGTTTGGCGGTTTCGACTTCCAGAAGGGTGTCACCATGTCCCATCTGGCAACGGCACACGCCCAGGCAGGTTTTGCGCCACCTCAGGCAGCGTGCAAAGTGCGGTCAGAAAGCGCAGAGCCAGATCGCGCCACCATGCGATGACGGGCGGCAAGGCAGCGCCGATGTGTTCGGCACCAAGAGCCATCAGGACATAGCCCGAACCCCGTGCCTCGTCAGTCTCCAATGGGTCTGTCAGCTCAAGCGACAGCGGCGGGGCGTCCGGCATGGACACCAAGGCGAGGCGACCTTGAGGGGTGAGGATGGGGATGGTCATCGGACTGTTCACATGCAACGGGATGGCTCTGAGGAAAGCATGTGGTCAAGACGCTCCGGCGTCCATAGTCGTCGTGCCGGTGACATCAAGAAGCTCTCTGATGTTCGCTATTATGGACGTTTTTTGATTGAAACGTCTAAAATAGCAACTATGCCTAGCAAGCCGCCAGTCATCTTTCCTCAGGAGCAGCGGTTGCTCGCCCAGTTGGGTGAGCGGATCCGACTCGCTAGGCTGAGAAGGAAGCTGAGCACTGCAGTGGTTGCCGGTCGGGCTGGCATCTCGCGCACCTCGCTCTACAAGGTCGAGTCCGGCGATCCGGGCGCGACGATGGGTTCGTATTTGCGGGTTCTGGCAGCACTTGGCCTCGAAACTGACCTGCACGGCCTTGCGGCCGACGACAAGGTGGGCCGCAAGTTGCAGGACCTCGCCCTGTCGCCGCGAAAAGTGGGTGCACGCCGCAAACAAAGCGCAGAGGGTATGCCCACTTCTACGAGCCCTTTTCACTGTGGTGAGGCGTGATGAGCGGCCAAGCGAGGCTCATGGAGGTCTGGCTCGACTGCGACCTGGGGCCACCGTGCCTGGTGGGCAGGCTGGCGCATGACCGTGGCCAGATCCGTTTCCACTACGACCGAGGCTGGTTGGCCGATGGACGAGCGTTCGCGGTCGATCCTGACCTTTCGTTAGACGACGCTGCGTTTTTCCCGAAGCCTGAATTCAGCAACTTTGGCATCTTCCTCGATTCATCGCCGGACCGATGGGGTCAAACGCTAATGAAGCGCCGCGAGGCCCTGCAAGCAAAGGACGAGTCCAGAACGCCTCGGACGCTTTATGCCTGGGACTTTCTCGTCGGTGTGCAGGACTTCACCCGGCAGGGGGCTCTTCGGTTTCGCTTGGAAGGAACCGACGAATACCTTGGCAACGAGAAGATGGCGGCACCCCCGGTCACCACGCTACGCGAACTTGAGGCGGTGGCGTTCGAACTCAGCAACCGGCGCCTTGACAACCTGGACGCGCTGCGCAAGTGGCTGGCTGTGCTGGTCGCGCCGGGAGCCTCGCTGGGCGGGGCGCGGCCCAAAGCCAATTTCACCGAGGCCGACGGGACCCTCTGGATTGCGAAGTTTCCCGCGCGCGAAGATGACCGTGATGTTGGCGCTTGGGAGCATGTCGTGCACACGCTGGCCCATCAGGCGCAGGTCGATGTACCGCCCGCCAAGCTGGTTCGACTCAACAACGACTTTCACACGTTCTGCGTCCAACGTTTCGACAGGGTCGGCGGAGGCAGGCGCTTCTATGCGTCGGCGATGACGCTTCTGCGCAAGGAACAAAGCGAGGGTACGAGCTACCTCGAACTGGCCCAGTTCATCCGTGCGCAGGGCGATGCTGAACATGCCGGCACAGACCTGGCACAGTTGTTCCGGAGGGTCGCCTTCAATGTAGCCATCGGCAACCGGGATGACCACCTGCGCAATCACGGTTTCGTTCTAGGCAAGACGGGCTGGCGTTTGGCCCCGGCCTTCGATGTCAATCCGAACATCGACAAGGCAGACCACGTCCTGAACATCGATGACGGGGACAACCGCCCCAGTCTGAGCACCGTACTGGGCAGCGCGGAGTTCTATGGTCTGAGCCGAACGCGCGCTCTGGAAGTTGTCGAAGAGGTCGCGACGGCAGTGGATGGCTGGCGGGATGCGGCTCGCAGGGCCGGTATCGCCAGCGCAGACGTTGCACTTACGGAGGCAGCGTTCTCAGCGCATTCCGACTACCGGGGACGCAACAAGACTTACAGCGGCGTCTGATCGTGGTGCCGAGACGGGTGGATCCGGCGCGAGGTGAGACCAACCCAGCGGTGGCGGGTTCGTCAGGACCAGGCGGTAGCCGCATGCTGTAGCAGCAATTTCCAAATCCTGCCGCGGGCGAAACTGCGGTTTTGCGCATGCGCGCTGGCAGTTCCCTGGGAAAGCTTCGCCATGATCTCTCCTGCCCAGAACCCTGAGGAGACGTCCTTCTTGGGGTATTCGTATCTTTCCAGCAAATTGACACGGTGGCTGCTGACTAGGCCCTGCCGCTTGACAGACTAAGCGCAGCAAGTAGGATGTGTATAC
>CAYSOD010000513.1:0-2968 GCA_964432385.1 uncultured Rubrivivax sp. | reverse complement strand
AAGTGGGTCACGGTCCAAGGCTGGGAAGGCCCGGAAAGCGCCCGCCAGGAGGTCAGCGCCGGCATGACGAACTGGGCCGCGAAGCAGCCCTCGCAGGCGGCCTGAAACCGCCTTCGCCGAACCGGCCTGCGCCGGCTTGGTCAGACCAACGCCGACGGGCCCGGATCAGTCAGGCCCGCGGCCGGCAAGCCCCGGCTTGAAGGGGCTTCTTTCCCGCAATTCGTCCGCGTAGGCCTCCACGCCTGTGCCCTCGCGTGCCAGGAAGTCGGCAATGGCCGCATCGAAGCGGGCGTCGCGGATCCAGTGCGCTGACGAGGTTTTCACCGGCATCAGGCCCCGGGCCATCTTGTGTTCGCCCTGGGCGCCGCCTTCGAAGGTGGAGAAGCCCTGGGCGATGCACCACGCCAGGGGTTGGTAGTAGCAGGCTTCGAAGTGCAGGCAGGGAATGTGCTCGGTGGCACCCCAGTAGCGGCCCCAGGCCCACCCGCGTGAACGGTCGATGGCGATGAGCGAAGCGGCGACGGGTTTTGACCTTCGGTAGGCCGTGAACATCACCCAGTGCTCGGGCATGGCCTGGGCCATGTGGCGAAAGAACGCCCGGGTGAGGTAAGGGGTGGAGTGGTGAGCTGCGTAAGTCCTGCAGTAGCAATGATGGAAGAAATCCCAGCGGGCTTCCTCGATCTGCGACCCCTCCCGCACCTCGAAGACCACCCCCGCGTCGGCGACTTTGCGTCGTTCCTGCGAGATGTTCTTGCGCTTGTGCCGCTGCATGCGCGACAACAGGTCTTCGAAATCCATCATCGGCCGCACGGGGTCTTGCTTCCAGTGAAATTGCAGGCCCTCTCGCATCAGCCAGCCCGCGGCCGCCAGGGTACTGCGGTCCGTCTCGTCCAAGAACAGCACGTGGGCCGAGGACAGACCGAGTTCCTTGGAGAGGCCGCGCAGTGCGCCTGTCAGGGCCTGCCTGGACGCGCTGTCCCGCGCCAGCAGGCGGGTGCCGGGCACTGGGGTGAAGGGCACTGCCGCCAGCGCCTTGGGGTAGTAGGGCAGCCGGTGCCGGTGGTGGGCGTCGGCCCAGGCCCAGTCGAAGACGTACTCGCCGTAAGAGTGGCTCTTGAGGTACATCGCCAGCCCCGCATGCAATTCATCGGCGCGCCACAGCGTGATGAATTTCGGGTCCCATCCCGTGTCAGCGCAGGCGCTGCCCGAGTCCTGCAGGGCGTGCAGATAGGCGTGTCGCATGAAGGGCGTCGGATGGGCCTGCAGTGACAGCAGCTCATCCCAGGCTGCAGCGGGGATCTCCTGCGGCCCATCATGGACCCGGATGCGATAATCAGACACCTTGTGACGGCTCCTGAAAACGGGCCCTGAAGACCCCATGCTGAAGGTGGCGCTGGCCCAGATCAATGCGACGGTTGGAGACCTCGAGGGCAACGCTCGGCTCATCGAGAGCGCGGCACGCGAAGCCTACGCCATAGGCGTCCGCTTGGTGGTGTCACCCGAACTTTCCTTGACGGGCTACCCGCCCGAAGACCTGTTGTTGCGCCCGGCCTTCATGCAGGCCTGCGACCAGACCTTGCGAGATCTGGCCCATAGACTGGCCGATCTGCCCGGCCTGAGCGTGCTGGTGGGGCATCCAAGCCGCGACCGCGCCACTGGGGATCTGCGCTCCAAGTCGCTTGCCGTACCGGCTTGCTTCAATGCGGCCACGGTCTTGAGTGCCGGCGCCTTGGCCGGCACCTACCTCAAGCGCGAGTTGCCCAACTATCAAGTGTTTGACGAGCGACGTTATTTCACCTCTGGCCGCGAGGTGGGCGCAAAGCCCCTCGTCTTCGAGGTGCAGGGCGTGAAGGTGGGCGTTCTCATCTGTGAGGACGCGTGGTTTGATGAACCGGCCCAGGCCGCCTGCGCCGCGGGCGCTCAGGTGCTGTGCGTCATCAACGCGTCACCCTTCCATCTGGACAAGGCCTACGAGCGCGAGGACCGCATGGCCCAGCGGGCCCGGGTCTGCGGCGTGCCCGTGATCTACGCCCATTTGGTGGGCGGACAGGACGAGGTGGTCTTCGACGGAGCGTCCTTTGCGGTCGACTCCCAGGGCCGGTTGCAGGCCCGTTCGCCGTCCTTCGAGGCTTGCGTGAGCGTGTTGACCGTCAGTGCCGACGGGCAGGTGCAAGGTGAAGTCGCACCGGTCCCTTCCGTCGAGCAGCAAGCCTGGTCGGCTTTGGTCACGGGCGTGCGTGACTACGTGGGCAAGAACGGCTTTCCGGGGGCCATCATCGGCTTGTCGGGGGGCATCGACTCTGCGTTGGTCCTGGCCGTGGCGGTGGACGCCCTGGGCGCCGAGCGCGTGCGCACTGTCATGATGCCCTCGCCCTATACGGCCGACATCTCTTGGATTGATGCCAGGGACATGGCGAAGGGCTTGGGCGTCCGTTACGACGAGATCCCCATTGCGCCGGTCTTTGATGCCTTCAAGGCGGGTCTGAGCCCCTTCTTCGCCGGCCTGCAGGAGGATGCCACCGAAGAGAACATCCAGGCCCGTATCCGTGGCACCTTGCTCATGGCGCTGTCCAACAAGACGGGCTCCATCGTGCTGACCACGGGCAACAAAAGCGAGATGGCTACCGGCTATTGCACCCTCTATGGCGACATGGCCGGGGGCTTTGCGGTCATCAAGGACGTGGCCAAGACCCTGGTGTACCGTCTGGCGCACTGGAAGAACGCGCAGCCGCGGCCCGGCGCGGGTCCGAACGGCAAACCGGTGATTCCCGAGCGCATCATCACGCGGGCGCCCTCGGCAGAACTGCGACCCAACCAGACCGACCAGGACAGCCTGCCGCCCTACGAGGTGCTGGATGGCATCCTGGCCCTGTACATGGAAGAAGACCGCAGCGTTCAGGACATCGTGGACCAAGGCTACGCGCCCGCTGACGTGGACCGCGTCACCCGCCTGATCAAGATCAACGAG
>CAYSOD010000512.1:0-2973 GCA_964432385.1 uncultured Rubrivivax sp. | reverse complement strand
ACTCCTTGAGGATGTCGTTCTGGATGGTCCCGGACAACTGGTCTTGCGCCACGCCCTGCTCTTCGGCCGCCACCACGTAGCCCGCCAGCACCGGCAGCACGGCGCCGTTCATGGTCATGGACACGCTGACCTTGTCCAGTGGGATGCCGTCGAACAGGATCTTCATGTCCTCGACGGAATCGATGGCCACGCCGGCCTTGCCCACGTCGCCCGTCACACGCGGGTGGTCGCTGTCGTAGCCGCGGTGGGTGGCCAGGTCAAAGGCCACGCTCACACCCTGCCCGCCCGCGGCCAGCGCCTTTCGGTAGAAGGCGTTGGACTCTTCGGCTGTGGAGAAGCCCGCGTACTGGCGGATGGTCCAGGGCCGCACCGCGTACATCGTGGCCTGGGGGCCGCGGATGAAGGGCTCGAAGCCGGGCAAGGTGTCGGTGTGCGGCAGCGCCGCCGTGTCCGCCGCGGTGTACAGCGGCTTGACCGTCAGCCCCTCGGGCGTCACCCAGTTCAGCGCAGATACGTCACCGCCAGGGGCGGACTTGGCGGCGGCCTGCTGCCACTGCTCCAGTGTGGCGGACTTGAATTCGGGTGCGTTCGGGTTGCTCATGCGCGGGCCTGTGTCGTGCGGTGGGCGGGTGGTCGTGGGCGCTTGGGGTCGGACCGTGGTTTGGTGAACCACGACGAATTATGCATAATTATGAATTCAAAACCAACGTCAGTCTGACGTCGCGTCCCAGTTCAACCACCAGTTTCAGCCTTGATCACTTCGCCTCCCGCGACATGACGGACCTCGCCTCCCCTCCCCTCGCCGCACCCGCCGGTGCCACAGCCGCCGCCTCGGCCATGCTGTCGCCCACGGCGCTGTACGAGCAAGTGGCCGAGCGGCTGCGCGAGCAGATCTTTGCGCGCGAGCTGGAGCCGGGCAGCTGGATCGACGAGCTGAAGCTGTGCGCCCAGTGGGGCATCAGCCGCACGCCCATGCGCGAAGCGCTGAAGGTGCTGGCCGTGGAAGGCCTGGTGACCATGAAGGTGCGACGCGGCGCCTACGTCACCGAGATGTCGCAAGACGACGTGGCCCAGGTCTACCACCTGCTGGCCCTGCTGGAAAGCGATGCGGCGGCTCAGGTGGCGGCGCAGGCCACTGCAGAACAGCGTGCGCAGCTACAAGAACTTCACGCGCAGCTGGAGGCGCAGGTGGGCCAGCGTGACGCCTTCTTCACCCTCAACGAGCGCTTTCACATGGCCTTGCTCGACATGGCCGGCAACCGCTGGGCCGTGCAGGTGGTGCAGGACCTGCGCAAGATGATGAAACTCAACCGCCACCATTCGTTGTTCAAGCAAGGCCGGCTGGAAGACTCGCTGGCCGAGCACCGGGCCCTGATGCAGGCGCTGTCTGCGCGTGATGCGGAGGCCGCCCGCCAGACGATGCAGGCGCACTTCCGCTCGGGGCTCGAAGCGGCGGCGGGGTAGGACCCACCCAGAACCGAGGCCGGTCAGAAGCGCTCGGTGTCGACCTCGGACTCGCTCTGCGCGCCGTAGCGGCCACCCGTCACGGTGTGCTGGTTGATCAACGCACCGGCCCGCTCCAGCACCGATGCGGACAACTGCACGTCCCACGCGCCCACGTTCTCGCGCAGATGCTCGACGCTGGTGGTGCCGGGCAGCGGGATGACATGCTCACCCCGCGACAGCAGCCAGGCCAGCGCCAGCTGGACGGGGGTGCAGCCGGCCTCACGGGCCAGGGCCTCGTAGGGAGGCAGCAAGGCCAGGTTGCGGGCGTAGGCCTCGGGCGCAAAGCGCGGCATGCCACGGCGGATGTCCTTGGCGTCCAGCGTGGAGACATCCCGCAGCTGGCCTGTCAGGAAGGCCCGTGCCGTCGGGCTGAAGGCGACGAAGGCCGCACCGATGTCACGGCAAGCCTGCAGCACGGCGATCTCGGGGTTGCGCGTCCACAGCGAGTACTCGGTCTGCACGGCGCCGATCGGGTGCACGGCATGGGCCCTAAGCAGCGTGGCGGCCGAGACCTCGCTCAAGCCCAGCAGGCGCACCTTGCCCTCCTGCACCAGGCGTGACATCTCGCCCACCGAATCCTCGATGGGCACGGCCTTGTCCCAGCGGTGCAGGTAGTAGACGTCGATCACGTCGGTGCCCAGGCGCTGCAGGCTGTCTTCACAGTTGCGGCGGATGGCCTCGGGCCGGCCATCGATGACGCGCTTGACCCCATCGGGAAAGTTCACGCCCGCCATCCCGCCCTTGCTGGCCAGCACGATGCGTGAGCGATGGGGCTTGAGCACGCGCCCCACCAAGGTTTCGTTGGCGCCAAAGCCGTAGAGCGCAGCGGTGTCGAAGTGCGTAACCCCCAGGTCCAGCGCCTGCAGCAACAAGCGCTCCGCTTGCTCAGGCGGCGGCGGGGCGCCATAGGCGTGGCTCAGGTTCATGCACCCCAGGGCGATGGGGGCGATGTCAAAGGGGCCGATGCGGCGGGGCGTCATGCCAGCTGCTGCTCCAACTGGTGCAGCACCTCGTAGCAGGGCAGCACCTGGGCCACGCTGGCGTTGGGCTCGCGGCCCTCGCGGATGGCGGCAAAGAACTCGCGGTCCTGCAGCTCGATGCCGTTCATCGAGACGTCCACCTGGGAGACATCGATCTTCTCTTCCTTGCCGTTGACGAGATCGTCGTAGCGGGCGATGTAAGTGCCGGTGTCACCGATATAGCGAAAGAAGGTGCCCAGCGGGCCATCGTTGTTGAACGACAAGCTGAGCGTGCAGATGGCACCGTTGGCCGCCTTGAGCTGGATGCTCATGTCCATGGCAATGCCCAGCACCGGGTGGATGGGCCCCTGCACCGCGTTGGCTTTCACGATGGGGCTACCTGCCTGGTAGGCGAACAGGTCCACGGTGTGGGCGGCGTGGTGCCACAGCAAATGGTCGGTCCAGCTGCGGGGCTGGCCCAGCGCGTTCATGTTGGTGCGGCGGAAGA
>CAYSOD010000511.1:0-2974 GCA_964432385.1 uncultured Rubrivivax sp. | reverse complement strand
GCCCATGAAGACGAACAGCGGGATGGAGATGAGCACGTCGTTGCTCATCACCTTGTAGGCCGACTGCACCATCAGGGTCAGCGTCTTGCCGGTGTTCTCCTCGTAGGCGATCCACGTGAAGATCATGCCCATGCCCATCAGCGTGAACGCCGTGGGAAAGCCCAGCATGATGGCCACCACGACCAGGGCCAACATCATCAGGCCCAGGTGTCCATTGGTGATCTTGGGTGCGGCCAGCAACATCACCGCCGTGCCAGCGATGATGAGCGCCATCAGGATGAAGCCGCACCAGAGTTCCTTGCGGAGCTTCATTTCTCCACTCCCACGCCGTGGCCCGTGGGGGCCGGTGCGACGAACTGGTCGAGCGCGGCGATGTCCTCGTCCTTGACCTTGACCATGGCCTTGAGTTTGTCGACGTCAACCTCTTCGACGTCCTGTTCACGCGAAGGCCACTCCCCGTCCCGGATGCACTGGATACAGCGCACGATCTCCACCAGCCCCTGCAGCAGCAGCATGCCGCCGGCGATGGGGATCACGAACTTGAAGGGGTAGACCGGCAGCGGCGTGGCCGAGAAGGTGCTCTCCCGGATGGCGGCGGACTCCGAGGCGAAGATCCACCCCGCCCAGGTCAGTGCCACGATGCCGGGCAGGAAGAACAGGATGTACAGGATGAGGTCCAGCGTGGCCTGCGTGCGCGGCATGAAAAAGCCGTAAAGCACGTCGCCGCGCACGTGCCCGTTCTTGCTCAGCGTGTAGGCCCCGGCCATCATGAACAAGGTGCCGTAGCCCATGATCTGCGCGTCGAGGTTCCAGTCGTGCGGGCTGTTGAGCACGTAGCGAGAGAACACCTCGTAGGTGATCAGCAGGGTCAGGGCCACGATGAACCAGGCGAAGGTTTTGCCCAGCCAGGTGGACATCCGGTCCACGAACAGCAGGAGGCTTTGCATCAGGGGAGTTCCAGTCAGGAGGTCGGCAGCGGGCGGCGCGGGCCAGGCTTGTCGCTCCCTACCCGCGGCCGCCGAGGAAGCTGCGAGTATTCAACAAAAACGGGCCACCGGCCTGACGCCGGTGGCCCGCTGGGCATCACGCCCCGCGACTTCAGGCCTTCTTGGCCGGGGCGCGGAAATAGTGATTCCACGCCATCTTGAAGTCCACCATGTAGTCGTTCTGCCACTCGCCGGCACGCTGGGCGAAAGCCTTCTGCGACTCCAGCACCTTCTTGAACAGGGGGTTCTCCGCCGACTTGGCGGCGATCACCTTGTCCCAGGCGGCCAGTTGGGCGCGCAGGATGGTATCGGGGGTCTTGTAGAACTTGACCTTGTCCTTGGTCTTGAGCTCGATGTAGTCCTGCGAGTTGCGCTGGATCGCCTTCCAGCTCATGTCGGCGCTGGAGGCCTCGACGGCGTGGGTGATGACGTTGCGCAGTTCGGCCGGCAGGGCCTCGAGCTTGCCCTTGTTGAACAGGATCTCGAACTGCTCGCCGCTCTGGTGGAAGCTCTGCAGCATGCAGTTCTTCACCACATCGGGGAAGCCCAGGATGCGGTCGGACGAGGCGTTGTTGAATTCGGCCGCGTCGATCAGACCACGGTCCAGCGCCGGCACGATCTCGCCGCCAGGCAGCGGGTTCACGGCGGCGCCGAGTTCCTTGAACACGTCAATGGCCAGACCCACAGTGCGGTACTTCAGGCCCTTGATGTCCTCGACCTTGTCGATGGGCTTCTTGAACCAGCCCAAGGGCTGGGTGGGCATGGGGCCGTAGATGTAGGAGACCACGTCGATGTTCAGGCTCTTGTAGATCTCCTCCAGCATGGCCTTGCCACCGCCGTAGTAGTGCCAAGCCAGAACCATGTTGGGGTCCATGCCGTAAGCCGGGCCGGAGCCCCACAGGGCCAGCGCGGTGTTCTTGCCGTAGTGGTAGGCCAGCACGCCATGGCCGCCGTCCAGCGTGCCCTTGTTGACGGCGTCCAGCAACTGGAACGCGGGCACCACGGAGCCCGAGGGCAGCACCTCGATCTTCAGGCGCCCGCCGGCCATGTCGTTCACCTTCTTGGCGAAGTCGTTGGCGTACTCGTGGAAGATGTCCTTGGCCGGCCAGGTGCTCTGGAAGCGCAGGCTGACGGTCTGCGCGTTGCTGACCATGGGAGCGGCCATCGCCGCGGCACCCACGGCACCGGCCGAGGCGTTCTTCAGAAAGCTGCGGCGCTGCGGGGCCGGCGAGGTCTTGGTCGTCATGTGGGTCTCCTTGAGGAACGGATGGGGAGCAGGGGAGTCTTGGGGTGGATAGGGTGGACAAACTTGAGGCGTGTCCAGGACAAACCAACCCTTAACTATGGTCTCAAACGCCGGGCCATGCAACTGGGTGTTACCCGACCCGCAGAAGAACCATCGCGACAGTTTGTCGGGTCTCGCAAAGCCCTGCGAGAAGGGGCGTCAATGGCACACCGTGCCTGGCACAGCCCTGGTCAGCCTCCAGAGGGGACCAGAAGAGCTCCCAGAGCGCTGGCCAGCCGGTTTTGTCCAGGCTCAGTCTCCAGCAGCCCGTGGCGCAGCAGGAAATCCAGCGTCACCAAGGCGGCGTCCACGGTCATGCCCGACCCCGCGGCCTCTTGAGCCACACGCTCCATCGGCCACCGATGAAGCTCGGCCACTTCACCATCCTGGTTGGCCGGTTGTTGGTCAGGTGGCAATTGCAGATCGAACACATGCAGCCGCTCGAACTGTCGGCCTTCTGGAATGTCGCGGTCCAGTTCGATCACACGGCCTGGCGTGGCGTGGGCCATCTGTTGGGGGCTCAGGCCCGCCTCCTCGAAACCCTCGCGCACCAGGGTCTCCAGCGGCGACTGCCCATAGGGCACGCCGCCGCCGATCAGGTTGTCGAGCTTGCCAGCGTCGGTGGCCTTGGTAGGGGAGCGGCGCGCGATCCACATCTGCTGCGGCCGGCCGTCAGCGCCCGCCACCCAGCCATTGCAGTGCG
>CAYSOD010000510.1:0-2981 GCA_964432385.1 uncultured Rubrivivax sp. | reverse complement strand
AGCAGTTGAAGCACGCCACTGGCCTGCCCACCATCGCGGTCGGCCTGATCACAGAGCCGGCGCAGGCCGAAGCCGTGCTGGCCGAAGGCCGGGCCGACGCCGTCGCTCTGGCCCGTGGCCTGCTCTACAACCCCCGCTGGCCCTGGCACGCAGCGGCCGCGCTGGGCGCCAGCGTGGACGCGCCGCACCAGTACTGGCGCTCACAGCCCCGCGAGCATCCGCACCTGTTTCGCAACTGGAACTTTGGTGCGCGCTGAGCGCAGGATGATGTGAGGCGCCGCTTTGACCACTTTGGGCGCTGCGATGGGCCAAACTTTCAAGATCGCTGAGGCCGTTCTGAGGAGGGCCTGCGCCTGGACACGCTGACGCTGGGCGCGGCCTTGCTCAGCGCCTTGCTGCATGCGTCCTGGAACGCGGCAGTCAAGGCGCACCCCCAGCCGCGCGAGGCGATGGCCGCGCAGATGATCACCGCTGCTTTGTTGTGCCTGCCCGGCTTGTGGTGGGCAGGGTTGCCGCCCCTGGCGGCGTGGCCCTGGATGCTGCTGTCCACCTCGCTCAACATGGTGGCGGTGCTGGCCTTGTTGAAGGCCTATGAGCGGGGAGGATTCGGCACCGTCTATCCCATGGCGCGCGCCACGGCGGTGCTGGGCGTGGCAGCTGTAGCACCGCTGCTGTTGGGCGAGCGGCTGGGCTTGTGGGCCAGTGTGGGCGTGGGGCTGGTGGCTGGTGCCTTGATGCTGTTGGCCCTCGACACCAGGCGCGCCAGCACGGCGGACTTCCAGCCCGGGGCGCTGGTGTGGACCTTGATCTCGGGGCTGTTCACCGCAGGCTACGTGCTGGCCGACGCACAAGGGGTTCGCAGCAGTGGCTCGGCCCTGGCTTACGGCTTCACCGTCAGCATCCTCAATGCGATGGCGATGTCCTGGCTCAACCGAGGCCTGGGCTCGCCCTGGCAGCTGGTGCGCCGCCACGCACGATTGGGCCTGCCCGCAGGTGTGGTCTCCAACGCCTCCTATCTGCTGATCCTCTGGGTCTTCATGCACGCGCCAGTGGCTGCGGGTGCGGCCTTGCGCGACACCAGTGCCGTGTTTGCGATGTTGATCGCCGTGTGGTGGCTCAAGGAGCCCTTGCCTCCGCGCCGGCTGGCGGTGGTGGCGCTGGCGTTGGCAGGGGTGCCGCTGCTGCGGCTGGGGTGAGAACTTTCGAGCTCAGGTCGGGCGCTTGACCCTGAACCACGCCGCGTACATCGCCGGCAGTGACAGCAGGGTCAGCGCGGTGGCGACGATCAGGCCGCCCATGATGGCCACGGCCATCGGGCCCCAGAAGACGCTGCGCGTCAGCGGGATCATGGCCAGCACGGCGGCCGCCGCGGTCAGCACGATGGGTCGGAAGCGCCGCACTGCCGCCTCGACGATGGCCTCCCAAGCCGGCACGCCCTGGGCGCGGTCCTGCTCGATCTGGTCGATCAGGATCACCGCGTTGCGCATGATCATGCCCATCAGCGCGATCACACCCAGCAGCGCCACGAAGCCGAAGGGCCGGTTGAACAGCAGCAGGGCCCCAGCCACACCGGCCACGCCCATGGGGCCGGTGAGGAAGACGAGCATGGCGCGCGAAAAGCTGTGCAATTGCAGCATCAGCAGCGTGAAGATGATGAACAGCATCACCGGCACGCCGGCGGCGATCGAGCCCTGGCCCTTCTTGCTTTCCTCCTGCGCACCGGCCACCTGGAGGGTATAGCCCGCGGGCATGCGCTTTTGCAGTTCCTGCAGCGCTGGCCAGACCTGCTGCGTGACCGTGGGGCCCTGCAGACCTTCGGCCACGTCCCCCTGCACGGTGACCGCAAACTGCCGGCCCTCGCGCCACAGCACGCCGGGCTCCCAACCCATGTGCACCTGTGCCACCTGCGTCCAGGGCACGGCCTTGCCGCTGGCGGTGGGCAGGTAGGCGCTGGCCAGGTCGGTGATGACGTCGCGCTCGCTGCGCGGCTGGCGCAGCACGATATCGATCAAGCGGTCGCCCTCGCGGTACTGGCCGATGGGTGTGCCCGACAGCAGTGTGCGCGAGGCCTGGGCGATGGACTGGCTGGTCACGCCCAGGCTGCGGGCCTTGTCCTGGTCCACTTCCAGACGCAGCACCTTGACCTGCTCGTTCCAGTTGTCGTTGACGCCGCGCATGCCGGGGTGGGCGCGCAACACGGCCTTGGCCTCGTCGCCCCAAGCCCGCACCTGGGTTGAATCGGGCCCCACCACGCGGAATTGCACGGGGTAGGGTACTGGCGGGCCGTTGGGCAGCAGCTTGACACGGCTGCGCGCCTCGGGGAACTCCTGCGCCAGCAAAGCGGGCAGGCGCTGGCGAAGTGACTCCCGCACCTTCAGGTCCTGCGGCACGATGATGGTCTGCGAGACGTTGCTCTGCGGGAAGATCTGGTCCAACGGCAGGTAGAAACGCGGCACCCCGCTGCCCACCCAGGTGCTGACCGTCTGTACCCCGGGCTCCTTCATCAGCCGAGCCTCAAAGCGCTGGGCCAGGGCTTCGCTTTCGTGGATGGTGGAGCCTTCAGGCAGCCACAGGTCCACCAGCACCTCGGGCCGACTGGAGTCGGGGAAGAACTGCTGCTGCACCTTGCCCATGCCGGCCAGACCGGCGACGAACAGCGCCACGGTGGCCGCAATGGTCCACCAGCGGTGGCGCACGCAGGCGTTCACCACGGCGCGAAAGCGCGAATAGAACGGGGTGTCGAAGAGTTCGTGCGCCTGCCCCGCGGCACGCGGCCGGTTCTTCAGGAGAGCGGCCCCCATCCAGGGCACGAAGTAGACCGAGACGAACCAGGAGATCACAAGCGCCGCCGAAGTGACGGCAAAGATGGCGAAGGTGTATTCCCCCGTGACCGATTTCGCCAGGCCGATGGGCAGAAAGCCCGCGGCCGTGATCAGCGTGCCCGTGAGCATGGGCATGGAGGTCACCTCGTAGGCGTAGGT
>CAYSOD010000509.1:0-3004 GCA_964432385.1 uncultured Rubrivivax sp. | reverse complement strand
CGAGGGCTTTACCGCCTACTACGACGATCTCGTGCTGGTGCGCGCGGGCCTGATCAAGCCGAGCGACCACCTCGCGCGCTTGAGCACCACCACCCGCTCGGCCAGGCCTTTGCTGCGGGCTGTGGTCACGTAGTCAAGGCGCACCACGTCCAGCACGGCCGAACGCACATAGCGCATCCAACTGGCCGCCTGGAACAAACCCAGCACGGTGACCGGCATGATGGACTGCTTGATGTGTGCCCACCACCACTCCAGGCCCGTGGCACTGATGTCGGTGCGGAAGACAAACGGCAGCCAACCCAGGTGGATGGAGAAGAAGAGGATGAAGATCACGCCGGTGAAGAAGGTCGGCAGCGAAAAGCCGATGAACGCCACCGTGCTCGCGATTCGGTCGAACCAGGAGTACGGCTTCACCGCTGCCAAGACGCCGACGGGCAGCGCGACTATCAGAGCCAGGATCTGCGAAGCCCCAATCACCGCGATGGTCACTGGCAAGCGCTGCCAGATCAGGGTGTCCACATTAATACGGCTGACGAAGGAGAAGCCCCAATCGCCCTTGAGCATGGAGCTCAGCCAGTGGATGTAGCGCTGCCAGACCGGGTCGTCCAGACCCAGGCTGGCGCGCAGCGCCAAGCGCACCTCGGGTGGCACGTTGGGGTTGGTCGCCAGCTCCTCGAAGGGGTCTCCCGGGGCCAGAGCCAGCACCGTGAAGAGCACCACGCTGATGCCCAGCAGGCTGGGAATCGCGATCAGCAGGCGGCGGAAGATGTAGGAACCCACGGTCAGGTGCCGTTCGAATCAGGGGTCGGGAGGGGCGCCATGCGCCCCCGCACCAGGGCCGTGCCCGGGTGCGGAGGTGTCATGCCAACGCAGCAGCGACCTCAGGCCTCCTTGTACCAGTGGGCCAGTGCCCAGGTGTCGTTGTCCCAGCCGGACAGGTGTGCCACCAGCTTCGTGCCGGCCGCCGAGACCCGGGGGCGGAAGACCAGCGGGATGATGTAGCCGTCGCTGCACACGATGTCGTTCATGCGGATGAACAGCGCGGCACGCTTGGCCGGATCGAGTTCAGACTGCGCCGCGGTGTGCGCCTTGTCGTACTCTTCGTTGCGCCAGCGCAGGCTGTTGCGCCCGGCCCACTTGTTGGCCTTGGACGCCAGTTCCCAAGAGCAGAACTGCTCCATGAAGACCTGCGGGTCGGGCTGGGTCATGGTGGTGGTGTACATCTGCACGTCAGTCCAGAACTTCTGGTACGTGTCCGGGTTGGCGAAGTCGCCGCCGAAGAAGACGGCGGCCGTCACGCTCTTGAGCTCCAGATCGATGCCCGCCTTGGTGCAGGCGTCCTTGTAGATCGCCTGGGTCTTCTGGCGCGGTTGGTTCACCGAGGTTTGGTAGACAAACTTGAGTTTGACGTTGCCCTTGGCGCGGATGCCGTCGGCGCCTCTGCGCCATCCGGCGGCGTCCAGGATCTGGTTGGCCTTGTCGACGTTGAACTCGAACTTCAGGTTGTTGCTGCGGAAGCGCGGCGGGTTGTTCAGGAAGTTGGCCGTGGCCACGCCCGTGCGGCCGTAGATGAAGTCCATCACGCTCTTGCGGTCCAGCAGCAGGCCCATGGCGTCACGCACGGCCTTGTCCTGGAAGGCCGGGTGGCGGGTCTTGGGATTGCCCCGCTCACCCTCGACCTCGGTCCAGGGGTCGGTGTAGTTCAGCGAGACGAACTCGATGTTGCCGCCGGGCACGATGGTGACCTTGCCCTTGCCGGACTGCTCCAGGCGCTTGAGGATCTCGTCTTCCACCTGCAGGTTCCAGGCGTAGTCGTACTCGCCGGTCTGCAACACGGCGCGGGCAGCCGAGATGGCGTCACCGCCGCCCTTGACTTCGAGCGCGTCGAAGTGCGGCCGGTTCGGGATGTGATAGGCCATGTTGGCGTCGGCGAGGATCAAGTCTCCGGGCTTGAAGTCCTTGAACTTGTAGGGCCCTGTGCCCACCGGCTTCAGGTTGGTGGGCGCCTCGCGCGACTTGGCGCCGATGAAGGCCGCAAAGAGGTGCTTGGGAAGGATCATCCCGCTGGTGCCCACGAAGGGCTCGGCCCAGAACGGCGTGGCCTTGGGGAAGGTGACCCGCACCGTGTGGGAGTCGACCTTGACGACCTGGATGTCGCGGTAGGTGGCGATGTTGGACGCGGCGGTGGCCGGGTCCTTGCAGAACTCCCAGTTGAAGACGACGTCGTCGGCCGTGAAGGGCTGGCCGTCGTGCCAGGTCACACCGCGCTTGAGCTTCCAGGTCACCGAGCGGCCGTCGGCCGACAGGCCGCCGTTTTCGCGCGTGGGGATCTCGGCGGCCAACTGGGGCACGAGGTTGCCCTCGAAGTCCCAGCCAGCCAGGGGCTCGTAGAAGATCCGGCAGGCGTCCTGCTCCTTGGTGCCCGTGGCCCAGTGCGGGTTCAGGTGGACCGCGCCCTGCCACCACAGCACCTTCAGCGTGCCGCCGCCGCCACGTTTGGTGGGCTTGTAGGTGAGGGTCGATTGCGCCTGGGCCACCCCGTAATGCATCAGCATCATGGAGGCCATGGGGGCCGTCAGGCCCACGCTCACCATCTTCTGGATGAAGCTGCGCCGGGGCAGCTTGCCTTCGCGGACCTCTTCGACGAGGTTCCTGATGTCGTGCTCGTTCATGCTCATGCTCAGATCTCCTGAAGCTGCGTGCTGCAGTGCACCATGCACTATCCGTGCCCGGATGCTATCCGTTTCGACGCGCCGGACCATCCGGGTCCGCCCGGATCAGAGTGGGGCTTTGCAACGTGTATACACGGCACTGGCGCTGCACCGTACCCCTGATGCTGAAGGAACCCTGCCCATGTCGAACCCTGTCGTGGAACTCCAAGCCCCGGACATCACCTGCTGGCGCGAGGGCGGCACGGGGGTGGACTGGGTTCATGACTTCCAGGGCGACCGCCCCGGCCCCACGGTGCTGGTGCAGGCCCTGACCCACGGCAACGAGATCTGCG
>CAYSOD010000508.1:0-3024 GCA_964432385.1 uncultured Rubrivivax sp. | reverse complement strand
AAAGCCGAGCGGTCCAGGGGCAGGGGAATCTCCACCTTGCGGTAGACCGCCCCCGTGTGCTCGCACACCCGCTGCCAGGTGGCGTCGCAGGCGCCGTACTCGTGGTCGGTGGCCAGGATCTCGTCGCCGGGCTGCAGGTTCAGCGACCTGGCCACCACGTTGACCCCCGTGGTGGCGTTGGGCACGAAGACGAGATCCTGCGCCTGCGCACCCAGATGTGCGGCCAGCGCCGTACGCGCCTGGGCCAGCAAGGCGCCCGAGCGCCGCCCCAGGAACTCCACCGGGTTGCGTTCCATCTCCCGCTGCCAGAACTGCAGCACCTCGAACACCTCGCGCGGGCAGGCACCGAACGAGCCGTGGTTGAGAAACACCACGTCGGGGTCCAGGAGGAAGAGATCCTTCAACGGCGGCCCTCCACCTTTGCGCCTGCCGCTCAGCGGTCAGCCACTGCGAGAAATGGGTTCAGCACAGCGATGCCGCAGCCGTCGAAGTCGCGGGTGTTGCGCGTCACCAGGGTCAAGCCGTGAACCTGCGCCGAGGCCGCGATCAGCATGTCGGCCTGGGTTCGCACCTGGCCGCTGGCCTGCAGCAAGGCCCGCATTTCCCCGGCTCGGCGCGCCACGGCAGGGGTGATGTCCAGCACCCTGACCTGCTCGATGAAGCGGTCGAACCAGGCCGCCAGCCGGGGGCTGTTGCGGCGGCGCAGACCGAACACGATTTCATCGACGGTGATGACGCTGATGCACAGGGCTTCCTGCAGTTCGGCCCAGCGGGCCACCCCTGCATCAGGGGCCGGGCGCATCAGCTCGCTGATGACGTTGGTGTCACTGAGCTGCATGGGTGGCGCTGACCACTGCGCTGTCTTCCAGCTCGGCACCGAAGTCAGGGTCCGGACGGTTGGCCCTTGCAGGCCATTCCAACCCGTCCGCCTGCAGGTCACGCAAGGCCTCTCGGGCCTCGCCGAACAGGCTGCTCACGTCCAACTTGCCGGCAGCGTCCTGCGCACGGCGCCAGGCTTCGAAGGCGGTGTAATCCTCGGTGCTGATCACCACGGCGACCTGCCTCGATCGATTGAATACCGGTTGCGGCTCTTCGGCGCACAGGCGCACGACCTCGGAAAACTGCTGCTTGGCCTTGGCGATGCTCCAGCTCATGGGGTGTTGCGGAAGATGTTTCACGGTCAGATGGTAACCTGAAATGACCATCAAGTACACCTTTTATGGTCATGAACAGGCCGGTGTGGTGTTCTGGGCCACAGGCTGGCTGCCGGAGGGTCCGCTCGCGCAGGGAGCGCCTACCATGGCGTGCGTGTTGAATCCATCAACGGAGAACTTCATCATGACTCCAGGCAAAGTCCTGGTCGCCCAGGGTGGCGGCCCCACGGCGGTGATCAACCAGTCGCTCGTGGGCGTGGTGCTGGAAGCGCGGCGCCAACTGGGCGTGGAGCGTGTTTACGGCGCCCGGCATGGCGTACGCGGCATCGTCAACGAGGACTTCTTTGACCTCACGCAGGAGACCAGCCACAACCTGGAGCTGGTGGCCGGCACGCCCGGTTCTGCCCTGGGTTCCACGCGCGACAAGCCCGACCTGAAGTACTGCCAGGAGATCTTCCAGGTGCTGAAAGCGCATGGGATCGGCCACTTCTTCTACATCGGCGGCAACGACTCGTCCGACACGGTGCGCATCGTCAGCGAAGAGGCCACGAGGGCCGGCTACCCGCTGCGCTGCATCCACATCCCGAAGACCATCGACAACGACCTGGTGGGCAATGACCACACGCCGGGCTTCCCGTCGGCGGCGCGCTTCGTGGCCCAGGCCTTTGCCGGCGCCAACCTGGACAACGCCGCGCTTCCTGGCGTGTACGTGGCCGTGGTCATGGGGCGGCACGCGGGCTTCCTGACGGCGGCTTCGGCGCTGGGCCGCAAGTACGACGACGACGGCCCACACCTCATCTACCTGCCTGAGCGCGAGTTCTCGGTGGAGCGCTTTCTGGCTGATGTGAAGACCACCTACGACCGCCTGGGCCGCTGCATCGTGGCGGTGTCGGAAGGCATCCACGACGCGTCGGGTCAACCCATCGCGGCCCAGCTCGCCAAGGACCTGGAACGTGACGCCCACGGCAACATGCAGCTCTCGGGCAGCGGCGCGCTGGCCGACCTGCTGTGCGATGAGATCAAGGCGCGCCTGGGCCTGAAGCGCGTGCGGGGCGACACCCTGGGCTACCTGCAGCGCAGCTTCCTGGGCTGCGTGAGCGACGTGGATCAGCGCGAGGCGCGCGAGGTGGGCGAGAAGGCGGTGCAGTACGGTTTCTGGAGCGGCCGGGACGGCTCGGTGGCCATCCGCCGCACGGGGCACTACGCGGCGGACTACACGCTGTTGCCGCTGGCCGAGGTGGCCGGCCGCACGCGCACCATGGAAGACGCCTTCATCGCGCCTTCGGGCACCGACGTGACCGATGCCTTCCGGCTGTACTTGCGGCCGCTGCTGGGCTCGGGCATGCCGGATGCCTACCGGCTGCGCCCGAATACGGTGGCCAAGGTGTTGAAGCCCTGAGGCTGCGAGACGTACGCGGCGTGCGTCAGCCCAGAGGCGCCACGGCCAGCTTGCCGCCCTGTGCCTGCAGCGTCTGCCCCAAAAGCTTGGTCACGGCGTAGATCGCCTCAATGGTGGGCGTGGGGGTCTCGGTGATGCGGCCGAGCTCCACCACGGCGCCCACCAGCGCTTCCAGCTCCAGCGCCCGGCCGGCTTCCACGTCCTGCAGCATGCTGGTCTTGTGGGCACCCACTGCCTGCGCGCCGGCCAGACGCTGCTCCAGGCTGATGCGGAACTGCACGCCCAGACGCTCGGCCACGGCCTTGGCTTCAGTCATCATCCGCGCGGCCAGCTCTCGCGTGGGCGCAAAGGTGCAGATCTGCTCCAGCGTGGCATGGGTGAGGGCGCTGATCGGGTTGAAGGTGAGGTTGCCCCAAAGCTTGACCCAGATCTCGCTGCGGATGTCCTTGCTGACCGGGGCCTTGAAGCCCG
>CAYSOD010000507.1:0-3028 GCA_964432385.1 uncultured Rubrivivax sp. | reverse complement strand
GATGAAGGCGATGGAGCCCTTGTAGATCTGGGGTGTCGTCACGGCCGGGATGGTCTGGCCGGTGACGCGGTCTTTGTAGTCGGCCTTGGCGGCCACGCTGCGCAAGTAGAACAGCGCGAACCCGAAAGGCGGGGTCAGGAACGAGGTCTGCAGGTTCATGGCGATCACCACGCCGAACCAGATCATGATCGAGTCCACGGGTGTGCCCGGTGGGAACATCTCCGGCAGGATCTTGGCGGCCACGGGCGCCAGGATGGGGATCACGATGAAGGCGATCTCAAAGAAGTCGATGAAGCAACCCAGGATGAACACCAGGATGTTCACGACGATCAGGAAACCCAGCGCCCCGCCAGGCATGTCCTCGAAGAGGTGTTCCACCCAGATGTGGCCGTCCGCAGCGTTGAAGGTGAAGCTGAAGACGGTCGACCCAATCAGGATGAACAGCACAAAGGTCGACAGCTTGGCGGTGTTGTCCAGAGCCTGCTTCAACAGTTTGGTGCCCAGCCTGCGCCGTGCCATGGCCATGATGAGCGCACCCAGGGCGCCCATGGCGCCGCCTTCAGTGGGCGTGGCCACGCCCAGAAAGATGGTCCCCAGCACCAGAAAGATGAGCACCAGGGGCGGAATCAGCACGAAAGTCACCTGCTGGGCCAGACGTGACAGGAGCCCCAGGCCCATGAACTTGTTGGCCAGGGCCAAGGCCAGCGCCAGCAGGGACGAGACGGTCATGGACATGATCAGGATCTCGTCGCCGTGGGCGGCCATGGTGCGGCCGGTCCAGGCTTTCATCAGGCCGTCATGCACCTGGGCCCAGCCCCAGCCTGCCGCGCTGCAGACGACCAGCAGAGCGATCAGGGATCGGTAGCCGCTGGCCCCGTTGTCTTCACGGTAGATGCGGGCTTCGGGCGGCAATGCAGGCACCCAGCCAGGTTTCACGACCGCCACCACGGCGATGAACAACAGATACAGGCCAACCAGCAGCAGGCCGGGAATCAGAGCGCCTGAGTACATGTCGCCCACTGACTTGCCCAACTGGTCGGCCAGCACGATCAGCACCAACGACGGCGGTATGGCCTGGGCCAGGGTGCCCGAGGCCGTGATGGTGCCGGTGGCGATCGTGCGGTTGTAGCCGTACCGCAGCATGATGGGCAGCGAGATCAATCCCATCGAGATCACGGCTGCGGCGACCACGCCCGTGGTCGCCGCCAGCAGCGCCCCCACCAGAATCACCGCCACCGCCAGGCCGCCACGTAACGGGCCAAAGACCTGGCCCACCGTCTCGAGCAGATCTTCGGCCATGCCGGATCTTTCCAGGATGATTCCCATGAACGTGAAGAAAGGAATCGCCAGCAGCGTGTCGTTCGACATGATCGCGAAGACACGCTGCGGCAGGGCCTGGAACAAGTTGGCATTGAACAGGTCCACTGACATGCCGACGTAGCCGAACAGCAGCCCCGTGGCCGCCAAGCCAAAGGCCACGGGAATGCCGGTGAGAAGAAAGAACAACAGCCCCGCGAACATCAGCGGGACGAAGTTCTGGGCGATAAAGGCTGTCATGTCAGGCCACTCCCGCGTTCTTCTTGGCGGCCTCGGCCGCCAGTTCCTCGGCAAGGATCTCTTCATCGGAGCGGGCATGCTCCTCGCTGAACGGTTCGCTCCTCAGGCCCTTGAGGTAAGCGATGCGCTTGATCAGTTCCGACACCGCTTGCGCCAGCAGGATGGCAAAACCCAGAGGCACCAGCATCAGAACCGGCCAGCGGATCAATCCCCCGGCGTTCTGGCTCATCTCCCCGCTTTGCAGCGCCCGCGCGAACAAAGGCCACCCCAGGTCGATCATGATGATGGACAGGGGAATGGTGAAGACGACGATGCCGATGGCGTCGATCAGGGCGTTGGTCCGCTTGGACAGCTTGGAGGAAATGAAGTCAATGCGGACATGGGCGTTCTTCAGCATGACGTAGCCCACGCCTAGCATGAACACCGACGCGAAGATGTACCACTGGATTTCCAGGAACGCGTTGGAGCCGACGTTGAACGCCTTGCGTACGATGGCGTTGCCTGCGCTGATGAGCACAGCGGCCAGCACCAGCCACATGACCAGTTTGCCGACGACTTCATTGAACCGGTCAATCAGGCCTGAAATTTTCAAGAGGGGTGACACGACATCTCCTGCTGGGATGACTGGTACGGCCGCTGATATCCGGCCCTAGACCAAAGGATTATCGGATCCAAAGGCGTCCCAATGCGGGCTGAACAGGCTGATCAAACCTGCTGCGCCAAGCCGTACAGGCGCGCAGACCGCGCGCCCGAGCGGCAGAACATCAGCAGGGGCCTGGGCAACTCTTGCAGCAACCGTGCCATCTGGACAGCTTCTTCCGGCGACTGGTAGCCGCCTGCCACGGGCAGAAACCGGTACTCCAGGCCCGCGGCCCGGGCCGCGGCTTCGATGGCGGCGCTGGTCGGTTGTTCCGGGCCCCCTTCGTGGTCAGGGCGGTTGTTCACCACGCTCCTGAAACCCAACTCGGCCGCCTGCGCCATTGCCTCGGGGGTGAGTTGGGGAGCTACACACACATCGGCCGCGATGGCCTGCACGGGAAGTGAGGGGTTCATCATCTGCTCCGGGGCGAGGTACTTGGCCTGAGTCTCAACGGCTCAGGGCCTGCTTGACGGCGGCAGACACCAGGCCCATGTCCGCCTTGCCTGCCAGTCGGCCTTTGGCCGCACCCATCACCTTGCCCATGTCGCCAGGGCCGCTGGCGCCCAGTTCCTGCACCAGGTCGGCCACGGCCTGTGCGATTTCCTGCGCTGACAGGCGCTGGGGCAAATAGGCCTCCAGCACCTGGACTTCGGCGGACTCCTTGTCCACCAGATCGGTGCGGCCGGCCTGGGTGAAGGCGGCGATGGAGTCCTTGCGTTGCTTGATCAGCTTGTCGACGATGCCGATGACCGCGGCGTCGTCCAGCACGATGCGCTCGTCCACCTCGCGCTGCTTGCAGGCGGCCAGCAGCATGCGGATGGTGGAGAGGCG
>CAYSOD010000506.1:0-3031 GCA_964432385.1 uncultured Rubrivivax sp. | reverse complement strand
AGCCTGCTTGGACAAGCCTACTGGTCCCTTACTCGTGGGGGCAGTAGGTGCACCGTTCTCGGGAGATGTCCTTCAGCCCCTGCTCCATCAACTGGCAGATCAGCGCTTTCGCGTTGAAGTGCGCCTTGATCAGGGTACGCGCCAGTTTTTTCAGCTCAGCCAGGTCAGTGCATTCATCGATTTGCCTGATGGCTGACTCCTCCGCAAATCGCAGCGAGAGGTTGTCCATCCACCTACAGCAGTTACTTCACGATGCCATCGAAAATCACGGAGGACGCGGTCAGAGTGCTGGAGCGTCCGGACTATGACGTCATCAAGGGACCCGCTCAGGCGGGTCAGTTGAAGCGGCGCCTCGATGAGATTGCAGCTGCGGGAACGCTTGTTGGAGTTGACACCGAGACGACCGGGCTTGATCCACGGGTTGATCAGGTCCGGCTGATTCAGCTTGGAACTACAGAGTTTGCACTGATTGTCGATCTCGATGGCTGGCGGCATGACGGAGCGCGTGATGTGCCGTGGGATGCGGACGGGCTGAGGCAGCTCAAGGCGCTGCTCGAAGGTGGGTGCCTCAAAGTGCTGCAAAATGCGGCGTTCGACCTGAACTTTCTCCGAGCCGAGGGCGTCCTACTTGGGGGGCCGATCTTTGACACCATGATCGCGGCGAAGATCATCAACAACGGCACCGGTGCACCTAACGACCTCGGGGAGATCGTCTGGCGCAACTTGAAGTGGCGCATGCCGAAGGAGCTGCAGAAGTCGAACTGGAGCGGTGCGCTCAGCCCTGAGCAGTTCGTGTACTCGGCGCGGGATGCCATCTGTCTCCCACTCTTGGCTCCGATTCTGAGGGCCAAGCTCGCCCTGGACATCGTGCGGGACGACTACACCTTGTGGGATCTGTTCCAGCTGGAGATGCGCGTGCTGCGGCCGATCGCGCTGATGCAGTGGCACGGGTTCGGGTTCGACAAGCCTGGCGCGGAAGAGCTGCGCCAGTCGCTGACTCAGGAGGCCGAGGCGCTGAAGACGCTGTTCCTCGAGCACCTCGACGAGGAGATTCGGAAGAACATGCCGGATGATCCGAACTCGTGGTTGCCGCGGGATCCGGACGGCAGCGTCAACACCAGGGAGAAGGACTCGGGGCATAAGCGGCTCGGTACAAAACTTTACAAAGGCTTCAACCCGAGGTCGGCGCAGCAGATGGCGCAGGGCTTCAAGAAGGCGGGCATCCTGCTGCCGGTCGATGAGAAGGGGGCTCCGAGCCTGGACCAGAACCTGCTGGCGTTTCTGCGCAACGACTACGCACTGATTGATCAGTACCTGACGTGGAAGACCGCAGTCACCAAGGTCTCAAATATCGAAAAATTGCTCGAATCTATCGGGCCGGACGGGCGTATTCACTGCAGCTACAGGCAGATGGGCACGGAAACGGGGCGTCTGAGCGCGGCGTCTCCGAACCTTCAACAAGTCAATCGCGGTAAGGATTTCCGCAGCAAGTTTGTTGCAGCGCCTGGGTGCATCTTGGTTGTTGCTGACTTTTCGCAGGTCGAGCTCCGGGCCGCTGCGCAGCTATCGGGGGAGCAGCGGATGATCGACGCGTACCTGGCGGGGCGTGATCTTCACACCGAGACTGCTGCTTTGATCGCCAAGGTATCATTTGATGATGTAACTAAGGCGCAAAGACAGTCAGCCAAGGTCGCAAATTTTGGTCTCTTGTACGGTGCAGGCCCTGCAACATTGCAGAAGCAGGCAGTCGCTCAGTACGGCATGGATATGCCCATGTCTGAAGCTAAAGAGATCGTCCAGGGCTTCCGAGAGGCGTACCCCACGCTCTATGCGTGGCAGCAGGAGCAGGGCACTCGGACGACGCCGGCGGTGCACACCGCTCTCGGACGGCGGCGGATGTTGGTCGGGTTTAATGATAAGTACACTACTCGGATCAACACGCAAGTTCAGGGAACTGCTGGTGATATTGCCAAGATCGCTATAGCAAAATTGTGGGATAGCATCGTCAAAGCACCTGCTAATGAAGCTCGACTTATTGCTATGGTTCACGATGAAATCGTCCTCGAAGTGCAGCAAGGGCGTGAGGAGCACTGGGGTGAGCTGCTCAAGACTTCGATGGAGTCCGCAGGCGCCGAGATTTGCAGCAAGGTGCCCATCGTTGCCGAGGTGTCATGGGGGCCCACATGGGCTGATGCGAAATAACTGACAGGACTTCCCTTGTGCCTGTTTCCGCCCTAATCTGGTTGTTGTTTCTCCGCTTACCGATGCTGGTTGGCACCGAACTCCTCGCTCTGGTCAAAAGCAACGAGGAAATGAATCAGACTGAACTGGCGCGGGCCGCTGGCTACGTCCGCGCTACGAAAGCTGGCAAGGAACAGGTCCTCGTCAAGCAGTTCTACAACGCGCTGCTCCGTGCGCAGGGTGTTGCCATCGCTGTTGGCAAGTCCCCCGGCAAGATCGCTGCGTTCCAGACCACGGTCCACCGCAGTGGCGTGATCCTGCTGGGCAAGACGTACTCGGCGAAGTTCAACCTGCAGCCGGGTGATGAGCTGGACATCGTCATCGATGACGACGCCATCCGCCTGGTGCCGAAGCCGGTGAAACCGGCCACGGTCAAGCCCGCCAAGGTCTGAGTTGAACGAGTCGGAGGCCCGAGCTCGGTATTTGCAGAGGTTGATCAGGATCGCGGAGCGGCTCCCCAACGGGCTGCTCCACCGACTGGTCGATGACGCCCAGTTCTTTCACGACTGGAATCTCTCCAAGCGCCGGGCTCGGGCTTCTGCGCGTCTGGCACAGCACCGGGCGTGGGAGGGCAAGGCGGAGGAGCGCTACTGGAAAGGCGTGCGGCGGTGACCTGTTCAGGAACTGGTCAGCTAAGCCCGAGATCCCGCATCGCGGGCTCGCGGTGATACCGGTAGTTGAAGGTCTTGCCACGCGCTTCGCGCTTGTAGCTGGGACGGCTCAGGCGTCCAGAGGCCACGTAGCTCTGCAAGGTCCGCGGGGTGACGCCGCAGAGCTTGCTCATCTCCGT
>CAYSOD010000505.1:0-3042 GCA_964432385.1 uncultured Rubrivivax sp. | reverse complement strand
CCGTCGAACACGATGGCCCCGCCCTTCTCGCCGGGGCCAGGGCCCATGTCGATGAGGCGGTCGGCGGCCAGCATGACGGCCGGGTCATGCTCCACCACCACCAGCGTGTTGCCGGCATCGCGCAGGCGCTGCATGGCCTGCACGATGCGGTTCATGTCGCGCGGGTGCAGGCCGATGCTGGGCTCGTCCAGAACGAACATGGTGTTCACCAGCGAGGTGCCCAGTGCCGTGGTCAGGTTGATGCGCTGCACCTCGCCGCCCGACAGGGTGCGGCTCTGGCGGTCCAGCGTCAGGTAGCCCAGGCCCACGTCGCACAGGTACTTCAGCCGGGTGCGAATCTCGTCCAGCAGCAGCTTCAAGGCCTCGTCCAGCATCGTGGACGGCAGGCTCAAGCCATCGAAGAAGCGCTGCAACCTTTCAATGGGCAGCTGCATCAGGTCGTGCAGCGCCAGGCCCGGCAAAGCATCGAGTTGCGCACGCGACCAGGCCACGCCCACGGGCAGGAAGCGGCGGTAGCGGTCTTCGGGCTGAACCGGGAGGCTGGCCTCGGCAGGCTCGGCCCGAACAGGGGGAACTGACTGCAACGCAGAGACGGTTGCCAGCACTTGGTCGGCATCGGCCTTGGAGCCCAACCGCCACAGCAGCGCCTCTAGCTTCAGTCGCGCGCCACCGCAGTCGCCGCAAGGCGTGTAGCTGCGGTACTTGGACAAGAGCACGCGGATGTGCATCTTGTAGGCCTTGCTCTCCAGGTAGCCGAAGAAGCGGCGCACGCCGTACCACTGCTTGTTCCAGTTGCCCTTCCAGCCCGGGTCGCCCTCGATCACCCAGTCGCGCTGGGCGGGCGTGAGCTGGCTCCAAGCCGTGTCGCGGGGAATGCCCGCATCCCCCGCGTACTTCACCAGGTCGTCCTGGCATTCCTTCCAGGCGGGGGTCTGCAAGGGCTTGATCGCGCCGTTGCGCAGGGTCTTGCGGTGGTCCGGGATCACGAGCCCGAAGTCCACCCCGATGACCCGGCCGAAGCCGCGGCAGGTCTCGCAGGCGCCAAAAGCGGAGTTGAAGCTGAACAGCGCTGGCTGCGGGTCGGCGTAGCGCAGGTCGCTCTCGGGGCAGTGCAGGCCGGTGGAGTAGCGCCAGACCGTGGGCGGTGCGTGAGCAGTGCCGGCCGATGGCGACCCGGCCGCACCCGACAGCTCTCCTGCCGAGGCCGACGCAGGACCATCGGCCGGCACCTCGGTCATCACATGCACATCCAGCCGCCCACCGCCGCGCTTGAGCGCCAGCTCGATGGCCTCCATGGCGCGCACCTTCTCCACGCTGGCCATGCGGAAGCGGTCGGCCACCACCTCCAGCACCTTGCGCGTGCCCTGCACCCGTTCCGCCTGCACGCGGGTGAAGCCGCTGGCCGCCAGCCACTGCTCTTGCTGCTCGGGCGTGGTGTCGGCCGGTAATTCCACCGGGAAGGTCAGCACCAGGCGCGGGTCGCCCGCTGCGGCGGCGCGCTCCAGCAGGTCGGCGTGGATGGTCTCGGGCGTGTCGTGCCGCACCGGCAGCGCGGTCTGGCGGTCAAACAGCTGTCCGGCGCGGGCGAACAGCAGCTTCAGGTGGTCGTTCAGCTCGGTCATCGTACCGACCGTGCTGCGGCTGGTACGCACCGGGTTGGTCTGGTCGATGGCAATCGCCGGCGGCACACCGTCCACGCGGTCCACCGCCGGGCGGTCCATGCGGTCGAGGAACTGCCGGGCGTAGGCGCTGAAGGTCTCGACGTAGCGGCGCTGGCCTTCGGCGTAGAGCGTGTCGAACACCAGGCTGGACTTGCCCGACCCGCTGGGCCCCGTGACCACCGTCATCTCGCCTGTGCGGATGTCGAGGTCCAGGTTCTTCAGGTTGTGCTGGCGCGCGCCGCGGATGCGGATCAGCCCGGTGGACATCGGTGACTCCAGAAGGTGTGCCGCTTGAGGGAAACCGACCATTCTAGGGAGAGCTGTGCGCTTGCACATCCACTGCTCAATGGACCGGTACGGGCCTTGCGTAGGTGTGCCCGACCGACAAAGGCCTTCACGGCAATGCCCACCATTGACAGACCAAAATGACAGCACCTATGCTGTCATTCATGATCGATGTCGTGATCGATACCAACGTATTCGTCGCGGCAATGCGCGCAGAAGGAGGAGCCTCACGTCAGGTCTTGCGGCGCGTGCTGCAAGGCAAATACCGGCCGCTTTTCGGGAACGCACTGTGGCTGGAGTACGAGGACTTGCTGGGGCGCGAGGTGTGGACCGGTGCGACAACCGGCAGCGAGCGCCTGCAGGTGATGGCGGCACTGGCCGTCTGCGGGCGATGGGTCACGGTCCATTTCGGTTGGCGGCCTAACCTTCCCGACGAAGCAGACAACCATCTGATTGAGTTGGCCGTGGCTGCCAACGCCCGAGCCATCGTGACCCATAACGTACGAGACGTCGCCCGAGGAGAATTGATCTGGAAAGATCTGCGGGTGCTGACGCCCGCGCAATGTCTGGAGATGTACCCATGAGTACCTTGACCATTCGCCTGCCCGACAGCACGGCCGACCGGCTGAAATCATTGGCCAAGAGTCGAGGGTTGAGCGTGAACAAGCTGATGGAGGAATTGAGTGCGCAGGCGCTTGCCGGCTATGACGCCGAAACACGATTCAAAGCGCTTGCTGCACAAGGCGATCCAGCGTTGGCACTGAAGATCCTGGATCGCCTTGACGCGGCACAACCCGAAATGTCACTGAAGCCTGCTGGGTGAGCACGCGAGACTACCCAAGCAGCCTCACCAAGCTCAACCTCAGGTACCAGGGCTGTCGGTTCATCGCTGGGCCGGGGAGGTGTGAGTTCTGAAGAACCGTCATGGCCGGCACTGGGGGTGCAGGCTGTTGAAAGGAATAAGCCATGCACAAGATTTCGATCATCGGCCTGGGCATCATGGGCCGGCGCATGTTGGACAACGTCCTGCTGCATCCCGCGTTCGAGGTCAGCGGCGTGTGGGACCCGTCCCCCGCAGCCATCGCCAAGACCCGCG
>CAYSOD010000504.1:0-3044 GCA_964432385.1 uncultured Rubrivivax sp. | reverse complement strand
GACACGGCCCCGGGGAGCCGCTTCCTTGATGCTGACCTTGATGACATCGCCGATGCCGGCATAGCGACGCTTTGAGCCGCCCAGCACTTTGATGCACATGACGGACTTCGCGCCCGTGTTGTCCGCGACATCAAGCCGCGATTGCATTTGGATCATGATTTGTCCCCAACTTGAACCGTCTTGGCAGCATCCGCGTCGGTTGCATACCCCGACGCTGTTGCACACAGCCGGATCAGTCTTGGGCCCGTCGATTCCCCTGTCCCGCCGTGGCGGCACAGGATTCACGTGTGGGCGGAAAAGCTTGTCACCTGGTAATTTGGCTTCACGGAGCTCGCCCGTTCAAGCCTCATTGCCGCTGGCGCAAGCGGAAAAGCTGATGATTATCTTTGGTTTCTACAAGCCCTGTCAAGCGGCCTTCACTTGGCTCAGCAGGGTTTGCGCATCACTCACTTCAAACTTGCCAGGCGCTTCCACGTTGAGGGTCTTCACGACGCCATCCACGACATACATCGAGTAGCGGCAAGAGCGAATCCCCATGCCTTGCGCGGTACGGTCAAGGGTGAGGCCCGTGGCGCGCGCGAAGTCTGCACTGCCGTCCGCCATCATGCGCACTTTACCCGCTGTCTTCTGATCTCGCCCCCAAGCGCCCATGACATAAGAGTCGTTCACCGACACGCACCAGATCTCGTCCACTCCGGCGGCTTTAAGTTCGTCAGCCAAGGCCACGTAGCCGGGAACGTGCTTGGCCGAGCACGTGGGGGTGAACGCCCCAGGCAGCCCGAACAGCGCGATCTTCTTTCCGGCCACCAGCTTGGCAATGTCGAAAGCGTTGTCGCCGATCGAACACCCTTCGCTTTCGACCTCGACAAACTCCCGCAGTGTGCCTGCGGGCAAGCTGTCACCCACCTTGATCATGATGGTCGTTTCCTTGCAACAGATTCGACAAAACTGAGCGCTTCAAGCGATTCAGGCCAGACCGGCCTTTTCAACCAAACGCGTGACCGTCCAGGACTTCGTCTTGGAAATGGGCCGGCCCTCGGAGATCTCCACCACATCGCCCATCTTGAACTCGCCCTTCTCATCGTGGGCGTGGTACTTACGGGAGTTGGCGACAATCTTGCCGTACAGCTCATGCGCCGCACGACGCTCAACGAGCACTGTCACCGTCTTGGAGCGCTTGTCGCTGACCACGCGACCCACGAGGGTCCGCGTGTTCTTGATGGCAGCCTGAGCGTCGCTCATTGGGTACCTTCCTTCTTCTTCTGGGCCAGGATGGTCCTGGCACGCGCAATGTCACGGCGGGTATTGCCCAACTGCGAATGGTTGGTCAACTGCTGGGTGGCCTTCTGCATGCGCAGACCAAAATGTGCCTTCAGGAGGTCGGAGACTTCCTTCTCAAGCTCGGCCACGCTCTTGGCTCTCAGTTCAGATGCTTTCATCCTGCTCTCCGATCAAGTGCCGACTTGGCGCGCGACAAAAGTGCACCGCAGGGGCAGCTTGGCAGCCGCGAGGGTGAATGCCTCGCGCGCCAGCGTCTCTGGCACACCGTTGATCTCGTACAGCACCTTGCCGGGCTGGATCTCCGCGACGTAGTACTCGGGGTTGCCCTTGCCGTTGCCCATACGGACCTCGGCCGGCTTCTGTGAGATCGGCTTGTCCGGAAAGATGCGGATGAAGATACGACCGCCGCGCTTGATGTGGCGTGAAATCGCCCGGCGAGCGGCTTCAATCTGACGTGCCGTCAGACGCCCGCGCTCTGTCGCCTTCAGACCGAACTCACCGAAGGACACCGCCGCTCCGCGGGTGGCGATTCCAGTGTTGCGGCCTTTCTGCTCCTTGCGGAACTTTCTCCGTGAAGGTTGCAGCATGATTATTCTCCTTTGGTCTCGGCCACCGGCGCCACAGCGCGACGCACGCGCTTGACAGCGGGGGTCTTGGGCACATCGCCCGCCGGTGCGGCTGCGTCCGCGCGCGGCGCACGGTCAGGGCCGCCCGGCCGACCGCGGCCCGCGGGAGCACCGGGGCGGGGCGCGCGACGTGCGCGGCGATCGTCCTGACCATCCTCGGCCTTGAGAGCACCCGGCGCCTCGCCACGCCCGAGGTTGTCACCTCGGTAGACCCAGCACTTCACGCCAATGACGCCGTACGTCGTCTTGGCTTCGGAGAAACCGTAGTCAATATCCGCCTTCAAGGTGTGAAGCGGCACGCGACCTTCGCGGTACCACTCACAGCGCGCGATCTCAATGCCGTTGAGCCGACCCGAAGACATCAGCTTGATGCCCTGAGCGCCCAGGCGCATGGCGTTCTGCATCGCACGCTTCATGGCGCGGCGGAACATGATGCGCTTCTCAAGCTGCTGCGTGATCGAGTCAGCGATCAGCTGCGCGTCGATCTCGGGCTTGCGCACTTCCTCGATGTTCACCGCCACCGGCACGCCGAGCTTCTTTGACAACTCAGCCTTCAGGTTCTCGATGTCCTCGCCCTTCTTGCCGATGACCACACCCGGACGCGCCGAGTAGATGGTGATGCGGGCGTTCTTGGCCGGACGCTCGATCAGGATGCGCGACACCGCCGCACTCTTGAGCTTGGCCTTGAGGTACTCACGTACATCGAGGTCTTCAGCCAGCATCTGGCTGAAATTCTTGCTGTTCGCAAACCAGCGTGAGGCCCATGCGCGGGTCACGGGCAACCGGAAGCCGGTCGGATGGATCTTTTGTCCCATGGTGTTCCTGGCCCTCAGTTGCCGACAGTCACGTAGATGTGGCACGTGCCTTTGCTGATGCGGTTTCCACGTCCCTTTGCCCGGGCCGAGAAGCGCTTCAGGGTGGTGCCCTGCTCCACGTAGATCGACTTGACCTTCAATTCATCGATGTCGGCGCCATCGTTGTGCTCGGCGTTGGCCACAGCCGACTCCAGAGCCTTCTTGACGATGCCAGCCGCCTTCTTCTGGGTGAAGTTCAGGATGTTCAGGGCCTGGTCCACCTTCTTGCCGCGGATCAGGTCGGCCACCAGCCGGCCCTTGTCGGCCGACAGGCGCACACCGC
>CAYSOD010000503.1:0-3059 GCA_964432385.1 uncultured Rubrivivax sp. | reverse complement strand
GATGCGACGCAGCCACTCGTCTTCGACGACGATCCCATCGCGCTTGAGCCTCTCGACCACCTCGTGCATCCGAGAGGTATTCCAGGCCAAAACGATGTTCGTCAGCAGTGCGTGCGAGCCGGAGATCGCTCTCATTTCGTCACGACGCCGACCGCGGTCAGGTGCTACCTTGCCCGAATACACAGCACGTTGAAGCTGATGCACCGATTCGCCTCGGTTTAGCAGTGTGTGGATTTCACGCCGGAAGTCCTCGATGGCGATGTAGTCGCACAAGAAAACGGTGCGCAGTAGCCGGCCCAGGTGTTCCGCAGCCCTGTGTAGCGGGTCGCCCTGGGCGGCTGAGCCGAATCTCTGCAACGCCAGCGAGGCACAGACACGGCCCGATCGAATCGACGCGGCCAGTCGTAGCAGTTCGTCCCAGCCGCGTTCGATGGCAGATATGGATACTCGCCTGACAGTGACGGTCTCCAGGCCCTCGGGAGCATTGAAGCCCCGCGGTAGGTAGAGCTTTCGCTCGGCGAGGTCCCGCAGCCGCGGACACAGGTCGAAGCCCAGCAGCTTGGCGATGGCCATCGCGGGGTTTGTGTAGCCGTGGGTGTCGACCGCGAGCAAGGAGATCCGGATCCGATCCGCCGCGCTGTTGTGCTGCTCAATGCCTTCGATGGCAACGCCAGCCTGGCGCTCGTTCAGAACGATCGGTTGGTCGTAGACGATGCCCCAGCGGTCCCGCACATGGGTGTACAGCCCGGCGGCGTAGGTACGCCTGCGTGGGTCGACGCGGGCGTTCCAGAGGTGGCGCGATGCATCCAGCGACATCATGTCGGCCGACGCCTTGTCTCCGTCGCCCCAGAGCGCGCTGATCGGGATCCCGCTTTGGAACTCGGCCACGCGCTCATTAGCACGACGCAGGCGTCCGCCTCCCTCCAGCGCACGCATGGCCACGGTGACTTGCGCCGGCTCGAGTCCGGGGATCATTGAGGCGACGCCCTTGGCGTCTGCATCGGTGCCGTGAGCCAGCAGAGCGCCGTACAGAGCAACGAGTTCGCCCGGGGACTGCGCGCGGTGGCCCAGCAGCGCCTCGCTGTACCCCGTAGCAGCATCCACCTCCAACAGCATGTCCGGAAACTGTACGCCGCCAATGACCTTGTAGATGGTCTCGCGGGTTCGCAGCGGCTCGGATTGATCAGCCAGGGCGGTCAGAGCCGGCAGGTGGAGCATGCCGTCGGTACCGATGCCGATCTTGCCGCGCTGCTGCGCCTCCGCTACAGCGGCCATACCGGCCACGAGATTGACCAGTAGAGGCTCCAGAAACTCGGCCGCCGACTTGGGCATACCGAGTAACTCGACCTGTTCGTCCCGCTGCAATGCCCACTGCGCTGGTGGGATGAGCATCTGATCTCGATCCCTGAAGCTCAACGAGTGGTCCAGCCAGATGCTTCCGCGACGCAAGCTCTTGCGCAGCGACATCATCGTGCAGGCCTCATAGGCCCGGTAACCTGAGCGTGGATCGAGGTCTTTAACCAGTCCATGCCAGGCTGCACCTACGTCCGGAAGCGCAACGTCTGCCTTGACCTCGGTCGCTCCCTGGCGCTGCAGCTCTGACCACGCCTTCCATTGCTCGAAACCCGGATCTCCATCGCGTCCGCCGAAATCCAGATCCTTCAGAGCCGCGAGGCAGGCGTGCACACGGTGGCTGTCTTCGGCGAGGGCCTTGCGCACCTGCGCGACGAAGCTACCGCCTGCGGTCTCGGCGAGTTCGGCGAGGATTTCCCTGGCCTCGATGACACGTACTTGCCAGACCTTGGATTCGTCGTGGAGGACGGCTCGCGCCTTGACAGCTTGATGGACGAGGCTGTTTGTGCCTCGTTCACGGTTCGACTTAACCTTGTCTGCTGCCGCACGGAATAGTTGTTGGCTGCGCCTGCTGGACTGCAACAGTGCAACGTCGGAAAGCTCCAACAGGCTTATCCGCAGGAAGCAGACCAGCTCGATCAACTGACGCGACGGCTTGATGTATTTCGTCTTGACCGGTCGGCGAGCTTGGACTTGTCGGGCATAGGCCTGCTGCTTGGCCAGCGAGACGGCATTTAAGTTCCAGTCGTGGGCACCGAGCTCCTTCAGGTAGCGAACCTTTTCGATGGTTTCGGCAAGCGTGCTAGGGCCGTGGCGCTTTGACGGCATCTTGAGCCACTCCAAATATGTTCCGTCGCCGTTTGGACGTGTGCTGTAGGCGGAGTCGATCACCTTGCTGGCAGTAGAAGGCGGCACTGCGGTGGTCACCACGCTGAGGATCTGAGCCTCTACCGCTGCGAAGGCTCCTCTGGCCCAGTCCTGGAGGCGGCGTGCGCCGGGGATGAGGACGCGGCGTGTGAACAACCACTGGCATGCGGCCTGAACCAGATCATCGGAATGGGCAGCGTGCGCGGCCTGAGCCGACAGCATGACCATCACGGCGGCTTCGTCGGCTGGCTCCAGTTCACGCAGACCGAGGTAGGTTTTGGCCCATAGCTGGTGCTTGGACAGAGTCTGCCGGCGCCTGTAGATTGAGCGCAGGCTGGCGATGGACGGCGGAGATACCGCCAGCGCCTCGGCAGTCCTGCGCATCAGGCCTCGAGGCAGTACGTTGAACCCATCCAGTGGTCGGCCAGCCACGCGCATGAACAGCAGCATCAGGGCGGCAGGCAGGCGATGGTCGCTGCGGAAATCAGCCCGGATAGCCGCCACGTCATCCGACAGCAGCGTGAAGAACTGCTCCAGGTCGAAGTCACTCAGGCGAGGCGGCAGGGCCTCCTGGCCGACGAAACGAAGGGCGAAGGCAGGCACAGCATCAGGCAGTGACGAGTAAGCGGCCAATGTAGCCTTCCTGCGACCGTTGTTGGCTCAGTTCCTCCAACCTGCGGGAGCAGTGACGTCAGCTTGAAACCCGCATGGTTACTGGGTTTCAGGCGAAAGCGCACCAATCTGCACGAAAAGTACGATCACCCCTACCAGGAGATCCTCAGCGAGGCCTTTACGAGCCACGGACTGATCCTCAATGCCAAGCAACTGCGCGAGTTGGC
>CAYSOD010000502.1:0-3078 GCA_964432385.1 uncultured Rubrivivax sp. | reverse complement strand
TGTGGGGCGGCTTGGCCGCCATCTTCTGCTTCCAGGTCTTGGGCTTGCTTGGCATGGTGATCTCCGGCCAAGCCATCATCAATCATGCGGTTGCCCCGCTCAAGTATCTCCGTACAAACCCTGGGGCGTCCCCGTGGCGCTACCCAAGCCCTCGAGCCTCCGGTATGGTGTTTCTGCCCCGCATGGTCTTTTGCGTTGGGGCGCATGCCACGCCCGGGCCGGGCTCCTGTGGCATGCTGTGGCGCACGGTCGTTTTCTTCGCGGAGCCTCCATGCGCCATCATCTCTTCACGGTAGCTCTCCTGCTCGCAGCTCTGGGTTTCTACGCGGCGGGCATGTCAGGTGGCGGTATGGTCCTCCTGTTGCTCGGTGGCGGCCTCGAGTTGTGGTTCTGGGTTCGCGCCATGCGTTCGTGCAAGCGCTCGCCCAGCATTAGCGCGGATGGCAAGGTCTAGCCGGTTCAGCGCCATGGCGGCATCAGAAAAAGTCCAAGGACCAGCCTCGTACTTCCCATCCATCGAGAAGAAGTACGGCCAACCGGTTGCGCACTGGTTTGGGGTGCTGGAAGCGGCGGGCAACCTCAAACACATGGAGCTGGTCTCACTGCTCAAGTCGGCGCATGGCCTTGGGCACGGTCATGCCAACGCGCTGGTCGCATACCATTTGGCAAGGCGCTGAGCCCCCTGTCGTAGCCCAGGCAACGCAGCAGTCCAGCGCGCGACCCTTCACTTCTCTGCACGATTCACCATGAGCTCCATTCGAACAGGCGGTTGCCTGTGCGGTTCAGTTCGATTTGAGGCGCGTGGGGAACCCCTGCGCACGATGGTCTGCCATTGCAAGTTCTGCCAGCGCGTGACCGGCTCGTCCAACTATGCTGAGGCCATGTACCCGATGGACGCGGTGTCGCTGTCGGGTGTTTCTCCGACCAGCTACGCACACCGGTCCGAGGGCAGTTCCAAGCTGGTGCATGTGCACTTCTGCCCGCGCTGCGGAACGACCGTCTCGCTGACCTTCGAGCGCTGGCCCGAGGTCCGAGGCCTTGCCCGTGGCGCCTTTGATGACCCCAACTCCATCAGCATCGGCTCGCACATCTGGACGGACTCTGCGCAGACCGGCGTGGTGTTGCCGGCAGACACCGATTGCTTCCGCCAGGCGCGCGCGGCGCTGGACGGCACCGCGCACACGCCAGAACGCTACAGCGTACCGATGCTCGCTCGAAATGAAACCTGAACCTGAAGGGGTCGGTTTCGCCAGCAGCTCAATTCAACCTCCAGCCCCGTTTTGTCATGTCTCATCCTGTAGAAGCCCCGTTGGCAGGCCGCGTCATCGCTGTCACGGGCGCCAGCCGTGGCATCGGGTGCGCGATTGCGGAGTTGCTGCACGACTCGGGCGCCAAAGTCATTGCCGGCGCGCGGAAGCCGTATAACTTTGCCCGGACGGACATCGTGAGCGTGGGCCTGGATGTGTGTGACGAGTCCAGCGTGCGGGAGTTTGCGCAGCTCGCCATCGAGTCGGGGGCGGACTCCCTGGTCAACAACGCCGGCATTGGCGTCTTTGGCGCCATCGAGGACGCCACCATCGAGGACTACCGCAAGGTTTTCGACACCAATGTGTTGGGTACGCTGCTGGCGACCAAGCACTTCATTCCCGAGTTCAAACGCCGCCACGGGCGTGGCCTGCCGAGCCGTCTCGTCAACATCACCAGCGACGTCAGTGCCCGCACCTTTGCCGGCGGTGCCATCTACACGGCCAGCAAGCACGCACAACGTGCCCTGACCCAGACCGCGGCCTGGGAGGGCGAGCGCTACGGCCTGCGGGTTACGGAGATCCGCTCTGGCATGACCGACACCTACTTCAACGGGAACACGCCTGGCGGCCCGGATCGCACTGGGCATCTGCGCGCTCATGATGTGGCCCAAGCGGTGCTGTACGCCCTGTCGGCGCCGCCGCATGTGCGTGTCGATGAGCTCGTCCTGCATCCGACCGTCCAGCCGGTGGTGTATTGAGCAAGTGAACTGCGGCTGTGCGGTGCCGGTAGCATCCAGCCCATGTCATACCCGTCACATCTGTCTCCCGACTTGAGGCGCACCTGGCTGTTCGGCCCAGGTGCCGACTCGCTTGTGCATGAGGCCATGCTGCACAGCGGTGCCGATGTGCTGATCCTGGACCTGGAGGACTTCACGCCACCAGCGCGTCGCGATGAGGGCCGGCGGGCTCTGGCTGGTGTGGTGCGTCGCTGGCAAGAGGCGGGCCGCATCGCCGCGGTTCGCATCAATGCGTTGGAGGGCGAAGGGCCTGTCGACCTGGCTGCGGCGATGACAGCCCGGCCCGACATCGTGGCCTACCCCATGGCGTCTTCGGCGGCCCAGATGCAGGCGCTGCACGCCTTGCTGTCGCATTGGGAAGGCGTGCTGGGCATGTCGACGGGAACGACCGAGATCCTGCCCGTGTGCGAGACGGCACTGGGGGTGGTGGACGTGCGCGCCATTGCGGCGGGCAGCCCACGCATCCGCGCCGCCTTGCTGGGTGCGGAAGACCTGGCCGCTGACCTGTGCGCCGAGCGCCAGCCCGACGGTGTGGAGCTGGACCACGCCCGCCGACGCTTCGTGCTCGAGTGCCGTGCCGCTGCCATCGAACCCATCGACGCCCCCTACACCTTCAGCGAGGTGGAAGGCGCCGTGAAGGAGGCGCACTACGCGCGTCGCTTGGGTTACCGGTGCAAGTCGCTGGTGCGGCCCGAACACGCCAAGGCGCTCAACACGGCGCTCACGCCCAGTTCGGCCGACGTGCAGCGCGCCACTCAGATCGTGCAAGGCTTCGAGGCCGCCCGTGCGCGCGGCGAAGACCGTGCGCTGGTCGATGGCCTCTGGGTGGAAGTGCCTACCTACCGCAATGCGCAGCGGCTCATCGAGCGGGCGCGGCGGCTGAGGGCCGTCAACGCTGGTGCCTCGGGTCCGGCCTGAAAAAGGGGTGATCACGCCATGACGCCCAGAACCCGCCGGGTCCTGCAGGCCGTCCTGTACGAGGTGTTTGCCATCGCCTTCGTCGGGCCGGTGCTTGGTCTGCTGTTTGACAAGCC
>CAYSOD010000501.1:0-3082 GCA_964432385.1 uncultured Rubrivivax sp. | reverse complement strand
GGCCGGGGTGTGGCCGGGCACGGACATCACGCGGGCTGACAGGGGACCAAACTCGATGATCTGGTCGTCCCCCAGCAACACGTCGAACTGCGAGCCGTCCACTGCGAACTCGGGCTCCAGGTTGAACAGGCCCTTGAACACCTTCTGCACGCCCGTGATGCGCGCGCCAATGGCAATCTGGCCGCCCAGGTGCTGCTTGAGGTAAGGCGCGGCACTCAGGTGGTCGGCATGGGCGTGCGTTTCCAGGATCCACTGCACGCGCAGATCGTTCTCATTCACGTAGGCAATGACCTGGTCGGCCGAGGTGGTGCGCGTGCGGCCAGATTTGGGGTCGTAGTCCAGCACCGAATCGATGATGGCGCAGGCCGTACCGGGGCCGTCGTGCACCACGTAAGTCACCGTCCAGGTGGCCTTGTCGAACAGGCCGTGCACCTGAGGCTTGCGGGTGGCGGTGGGGGGTGCAACGGGCGTGTTCACAGGCTCGGCGCAGCCGCAGGCCTCAGGCGCACAGCAGGCGCGTGCTGGGGCGGGACGGGGAGCCGGAGCATCAGGGGTGGCGGCGGTGGTCACAAAGATTCCTTCACTTAAGTTTCAAATAGTATATTGACGGATAGATTGTTTGTCAATAGACTGTTGTCTATCGAACTGAGAGCGCGGCGAGCATCGCGCTGAGAGGATGCCCCTTCCATGACCACCGCCGAACTTGAATTGAGCGCGGACCCCAGCCTGGAGTTGAGCCAGATGCGCGAGGCCGCAGCCCAGGCCTGCAACCTGATGAAGGTGCTGGCCAACCCCGACCGGCTGATGATCCTGTGCCAACTCTCACAAGGCGAATTGCGCGTGGGCGAGTTGGAAGATCGCCTGGGCATCGTGCAGCCCACCTTGTCGCAACAGCTGACCGTGCTGCGCGAGCAGCAACTGGTGAGCACCCGGCGCGAGGGCAAGCACATCTTCTACACGCTCAGCAGCCCGCAAGCGTTGGCGGTCATCCAGACGCTGTACCAGGAGTTCTGCCAGCCGCACTGCGCGCCTGCAAGCGACCAGGCCCCCAGCGCGCAGGCGTGAGAAGCCGCAGTCCGTGCCGGCACGCATGACGTATCACGGCTGACCCCCCGAATTCCCTCCCTCACCCCTGTCCCCTCCCATCCCGAAGGAGCACACCATGACGATCGACTGGACAAACTTCACGCCCTGGGCTTCGCTGGCAGGCGGCGTGCTGCTGGGCATCGCCTCGGCACTGTTCATCCTGGCCAACGGCCGCATCCTGGGCATCAGCGGCATCCTGGGCGGCCTGCTGCGCCCCAAGACCGGTGACGCCAGTTGGCGCATCGCCTTCCTGCTGGGCATGCTGGCCGCCCCTATCACGATGAAGTGGCTGGCCCCAGCGGGCTTCTTGAGCGCGCCGCGCATCGACGCCAGCGTGGCCGCCGTGGTGGTGGCCGGGCTGCTGGTGGGCTACGGCACGCGCCTGGGCTCGGGCTGCACCAGCGGCCACGGGGTGTGCGGGCTTTCGCGCCTGTCACCGCGCTCGATGGTGGCCACCGGCACCTTCATGGCCGCGGGCTTTGCCATCGTCTACGTGATCAAGCACTTGCTGTGAGAGCGGCACGCGTGACCACCATCCCACTGGCCTCACCCACATCTGGGGCGCGCCTCTCGCGTCACAGAACACCTGCATTCCAGCTCTGAAGGAATTCTCATGAACAACAGCACGCTTCAACGCGCCACCGAGTTCGCCGTCGGCCTCCTCTTCGGCTGGGGCCTGATGATTGCCGGCATGACCGACCCCGGCAAGGTCATCGGCTTCCTGGACCTGGCCGGCGCCTGGGACCCGTCGCTCGCCTTCGTCATGGGCGGGGCCATCGCGGTGGGATTCTTCGCCTTCGGCCTGGCCAAGAAGCGCACCACCAACTTCTTTGGGGGAGCGCTGCACCTGCCCACCTCCAACGACATCGACAAGCGACTGGTCATCGGCTCGCTGCTGTTTGGTGCCGGCTGGGGCCTGGCGGGCTTCTGCCCCGGCCCGGGCATCGTCTCCATGGCCGCTGGCGAGTTCAAGGGCTTGGTGTTCGTGGCCGCGATGGTGGCCGGCATGGCGGTGTTCGAGTTCACGGACCGGCGTGCTGCGCCACCGCAGCCCAAGGCGGCGTGAGACAGCCCTGGCCCGAAACACCGACCGCAGACTTCCATGACCGCTTCCTCCGGCGCCGCCGCCTGCCTGCCCATCCTGGACTGGGGCCGCCGCTACGACCGCAGCACGCTGGTCAGTGACCTGGTGGCCGCCGTGATCGTCACGCTGATGCTGATCCCGCAGAGCCTGGCTTATGCCCAGCTGGCCGGGTTGCCGACGCAGGCAGGGCTGTACGCCAGCATCGCCCCTCTGGTGCTTTACGCAGTGTTCGGCACCAGCAGGGTGCTGGCCGTGGGCCCGGTGGCGGTGGTGTCGCTGATGACGGCCTCCACCGTGGGCGGCTTTGCTGCCCAAGGCACGGCGCCCTACGCGGCCATCGCCCTGACGCTGGCCTTCCTCTCAGGCGCCATGCTGCTGGTGATGGGGCTGCTGCGCTGGGGCTTTCTGGCGCACTTTCTCAGCCACCCGGTGATCTCGGGCTTCATCACGGCCTCGGCCTTGCTGATCGCCGCCGGGCAGCTCAAGGTGCTGCTGGGGGTGAAGGTGGAGGGCGCGCACTTCTTTGAGCTGGTGGGCGGGCTGGTGCGCCACGCCAGTGAGGTGCACGTGCTCACCGCCGCACTGGGCGTGACGATGGTGGCCTTTCTGTTCTGGGCACGCCGGGGCCTAAAGCCCCTGCTGGTGCGCCTGGGCTTGCCGGCCCGGGGGGCAGACCTGGCCGCCAAGGCAGCACCGGTGGTGGGCGTTGCGCTGTCGGCCGTGTTGACTTGGCAACTGCAGTGGGCACAGCAGGGGGTCAAGATCGTGGGCAACGTCCCGCAGGGCCTGCCGCCGCTGACACTGCCGCTGTGGGATTTGGCGCTGTGGCAGGAGCTCGCCCTGCCGGCGCTGCTGATCAGCGTGGTGGGCTTTGTGGAATCGGTGTCGGTGGGCCAGACTTTGGCCGCCCGG
>CAYSOD010000500.1:0-3121 GCA_964432385.1 uncultured Rubrivivax sp. | reverse complement strand
CCGCCATTGCCGCCGCTGACTATCGACGTCTTCGAGGCGTTCAAACTCCTCACTCTGGGGATCACCCATAGCATCAAGGCTATCCTGCTGGTCGATGCGGCGTCGCTCCCGCGCGGCCCAACCCGTAGGACCCGCCAACTGGTCCCTCCAACGAAGCAATCCGCTAACACCTTCGTTGCACCAGTCTTCAATAGCTGTCTTCAGAGTACCTTCGACCAGATATTGCAGGCTAGCAATGGAGACGTTAAAGACCTGCAGTCCCTCGTCCAGACACTCGACCCACGCCACTTCGGCAACATCGTCCTTGCAGACCGGGGCGATGGATCGGATCGCATTACCTACGCCAAAACGATCCAAACGTCCAAGGCGTTGCTCAATACGATTCGGTGAGGTTGGAAGGTCGTAGTGAAAGGCCACCTTATGTCCGCCATGTAAGTTGAGGCCCTCTTCGGCCCGGGCATCACAAACCAATACACGGCAGCGGTCGGGTTCACTAAGAAACCTGCGCCATGGCTCTCCCTCGTCGTCCACGCCTTCCTCGTCGGAGTCGGATCCGGAGTCGTTAGCAATGCAGTCGTGACGAAGCACTTCCACGGTCTCGCTTAGCGCAGATCTGAGTGAGAAAGTCAGGCGATCTGCCGTGCTGGACTCGTCGCAGAAAACCACTATTTGGACACCGGGTGTCGACAGGTAATCGCGGATGGCTGCGTGGGTGACTTGAGCACGATCGCCAACTTCCTCCGCTCGCTGCTTAAGTTCGTCAGCCTGTTGGGCTAGATCGCGAGTGCGAGCGTCATCGATGCCCAGGGCCAATAGCGTCTTCTCGAGCGATGCCGAAGTGCCCACATGCACGGCGCTTAAGAAGAGCGTCTGGGCTGCTACCGACGCTTTGTTAGCGTTGACCAGATGGACCCGTAGGTCCTCGATCACCCGTTGCCGCTCGGATTGCAATTGGCTGGTGTACGGCAGTGTCTGTAGACCCTTCCGTTGTGGGGTGGCCCAAGGTACCGCCTTACGGCGGTTTCGAAGAACTCGCCGGTGCAACTTATAGGTTTCCGACAGATGGGCGCGAAGATCACCCAAGGCAGACAGAAAGTCCTCGTCATCCTCATCTGGTAGAAACTGCACGATAGGTCGAAGGGCTTCGACGCGCTTCATAAGGGTCGGGTCATCACCGAAGGTGTCACGGAGTCGGTCGAGGTCGTCCTCCATGGACAACACATTCTCGGGTTGGAGCGACGCCGCAATCTCGGCCACAAGTTGCCGTGAGTTCACGCGCCGCTCGAACCCCGCCAGGTCGTCGAGTGGGAAGACGACAGGATCGAGAAGATGGAGGATTCGCAAGAAGCCCTCCGTATCGGCAAGCACCGGTGTGCCGGACAAAAGCAATAAACGAGTCACCGACGGAGAGTGCTTGCGAAGCACTTCGTACAACGGGTGAGCACCTCCAGCAGACTTACGAGACAGGTGGTGAGCCTCGTCAACGACAACCATGCCAGCTTTCTGCACGTGCTCCTGGACGCCAACTAGGTCATCGCTGGAAACAACTGAAATGTGGTCGTCCAACCAGTCGCGCAAACCAAAGCGCTGTGTGAGTTCCTGACGCCACTGCGTGACCAGTGACGGTGGCACGATGAGCAGGACTTCAGCATCGGGCTTGTCCAGGGTGTACTGTCGAATTAGCAAGCCAGCCTCAATGGTCTTGCCCAGTCCCACTTCGTCAGCCAACAGGTAACGCTGAACGGGGTCTTGCAGGACTTTGCGGACCACGTTGAACTGGTAATCAGCCATTTGGACCGAGGACGACAGCAAGGCACCCATGCCCCGGCAAGCTGCCCTCTGCGCGGTCACAGCCTGCATGAATTTGGATCTGGCTTCAGCAAAGAGGGGGGTCTCGGTAACGTGGCGGATCAAAAACTCGGTTGGATTGTTGATAGGCTTACGCCAACGAACCTGCAGTTCGCTACGCGGCACATTTGCGGACACCTTATTCGGGAATGCCACCAAGCACATAGAGCCTTCGCCATCGGCGATTCGGCCTACCTGCCAGCGACCTGTGTCTTCGTCGCGCCGGAAGACGCGGGTTTGCTCCGGCAATGAGACGACTCGTACAGCGGTAACGGGAACTTCAACCCTGAACGGATGCGCCTCATCAGGGACGTCGAAGTAGGCTACCGTGACTGCACCTCCAGAGATGCTCTCGACCTTGCCAATCCCCAGGAAGCGACCAAGCTCTGTTGAGACGATTACGAACGAACCTACCGATGCGCGTTCATTAGTTGATGCCACCCTGACCCCCGCGATATTTCCGACTCTAATTGACAGCAGGCTGCACTTTACTTAGCGGCCTCAAGCTGGGAGAGGCCAATGTGCCCAGGTGCGGCAGGGAGGCGCACCGAAGTCGCACACGTCGGCGGTTGTGGGGCCGTGAGTACAGCTCCCAGTTCGCGCCGTTGGAGCAAACGTGTGACAAAGGCTGATGCTTTCAACTTTCCTACCCTGTTGCTTCTTGATGTTTGTTCGGATGTTACGAAAGCCGAACCTGCAAAACGCTCCCTGAAAACCACAATGGAAGTACTTCTAGGGTTTGTTCTGATGGAACTGCGAACGGCTAGCTTTCGGCTTTTTGCGCACGAACCTTGGAATCTCGATACGGTATGCACAAGACTCGCCCCTAAGTGAGCAACTTCATGCCAATTGAGTCGCCAAGAATTGCCGCCTCTGGTGCTGGATTCGATTGAAGAGTCTGCGCTGCGCTGGTACGGGTTGGTGTACATGCCGTTCCTCCCGGGAAGGTCTGTCAAGGCCCGGTCATCTTCCACTCGAGGTGGCTCATGGGATGAACTGGACACATATACAGGCCTGACCTACATAGGCCGTTACTCTGGATGAAACACTAAACCTAGTGCATTTAGATACCGGACAGTGAATTCGGATGCTCACAGATCGCAGGCCGGCATCAGGAGCGGAATCCACCCGGTTCAGCACACTCGAAGGCTTTTGGTAGGCCGCAGATACGACTTGAACTTGCTTTCGATCTCTAGGCTATGTACATTCCGTACAAGCATCCAGAAACAGGCCGACGCCTGTGCCAACCTGCCTCCCCGGGCAAGGTGGTTCG
>CAYSOD010000499.1:0-3124 GCA_964432385.1 uncultured Rubrivivax sp. | reverse complement strand
AAGGCCCAGCAGACGCTGCGCAGTGTGGGCGGCAGCGACGGTTCAGCGGACATCGCCCGGTTGTGGGTGATCGCAGGCGGCTGAACGTCGCCCCGGGCCGCGAGGCCCGCCGAGCGTCTGCGGCGCCCGCACCCGCATCCACGGGAGGTGCCGCCAGCGCGACACCGCACCTTGCGCTGCCGGCCTCTGCGGAAGAAGTGTCCCCAGACACCGACCACGAAACACGTGCCCGCGATGGTGACCACCTGGCACTGCGACTGTGGCTGCGCCTGCTGTCCTGCACCAACCGAATCGAAGCGCCCTTGCGGGGCCGTTTGCGCGACCGTTTTGGCGGCTCGCTGGCTCGCTTCGACATGATGGCCCAGCTGGACCGCCACCCTCAAGGCCTGAAGATGCGCGACCTCTCACAGCGCCTCATGGTCACGGGCGGCAACGTGACAGGGCTCACCGACCGGCTGGTCGCTGAAGGCCTGGTAGAGCGCCGGGAAGACACCCAGGACCGCCGCGCCACCACGGTCAGCCTCACGCGGGAAGGCCGTCGGCAGTTCCGCGCCATGGCCGCCGAGCACGAGGGCTGGATCGTCGAGCTGATGTCAGGGCTGCACAGCGCTCAGCAAGACCAACTCTTCGACCTGCTGGGCCAGCTGAAGCAGGCGCTGCCCTCCCCGCCAACGCCCGTCAGGCGCCGAGCACGTCCCGGCCCACGATGAGCTGCTGCACCTCGGTGGCACCCTCGTAGATGCGCAGGGCGCGGATCTCACGGTACAGCGATTCCACCGTCGATCCGAGCTTCACCCCCAGGCCACCGTGCATCTGCAGCGCACGGTCGATGACACGCTGGGCGTTTTCGGTGGCGGTCATCTTGGCCATAGCGGCCTCGCGCGTCGTGCGCACACCCTTCACATCCCTCAGCCAGGCGGCACGGTAGGTCAGCAACGCAGCGGCGTCGACCGCACTGGCCATCTCGCCCAGCGCCGCCTGCGTAAGCTGGAAGTCTGCCAAGGTCTGGCCGAACATCCGGCGCGACTTGGCGTGTGCGATGGCCTCGTCCAGCGCGCGCCGTGCAAACCCCAAGGCCGCCGCGGCCACCGAGGCGCGGAAGATGTCCAGCGTGCGCATGGCGAGCTTGAAGCCCTCGCCGGGCGCACCCAGCAGGCTTGCCTTAGGAATACGGCAATTCACAAAACGCAGCCGCGCCAGCGGATGCGGCGCGATGACTTCAATGCGCTCGGCAATCTCCAGACCCGGCGTGTCGGTGCGCACGAAGAAGCCGCTGATCGACGCCGTGGGCCTGGAACCCGGTCCGCCCACGGGCTGGCCCTCAGCGTTCAGAGTGCGGGCGAAAACGGTGTAGACATCCGCGATGCCGCCGTTGCTGATCCAGGTCTTCTCGCCGTCAAGCACCCAGTGGTCGCCACCGTCCTGTGCACTGCAGGCCATGGCCGCCACATCCGACCCCGCTTGGGGTTCGGACAAGGCAAAGGCCGAGATCCACTCACCCCGCGCCACGCGAGGCAGGACCTCGGCTTGGACTTGGGGCGAGCCCGCCAGGGTGATGGCGCCCGTGCCCAGGCCCTGCATCGCGAAGGCGAAGTCCGCCAGCCCGTCGTGCCGCGCCAGGGTCTCGCGCGCCACCACCAGAGCCCGCGAGTCCAGCGCTGGAAGCGCCCCGCCATGGGCCGCCGGCACGCACCAGCGCAGGTGCCCGTTCTCACCCAGCATCGTGACCAAGCGCCGACAGGCCGCATCGGTGTCGGCGTGGTCGACGTGCGGCAGATGCTGTGCACACCAGGCATCCAGCGCCGCAGCCTGCTCGCGGTGCAGGTCGTCGAAGAAGGGGATGTCGAGGTGCGTGAGGCGCGAACGCGGGTTCATGGGGCTCAATCCCCCTCGAACTTCGGCGCCTGCTTGGCCGCGAAGGCCTGAAAGGCACGGTGGAAGTCCTGGGTCATCATGCAGATGGCCTGGGCCTGGGCCTCGCTCTCCACCATCTCTTCGATGCCCATCGCCCACTCCTGGTTGAGCATGGTCTTGGTGATGGTGTGCGCGAAGTACGGGCCATCAGCCAGGGTTCGGGCCAGCGCCTGCGCCTTGGCCACCACCTCATCTCGCGGGTGCAGCGCGTTGAAGAAGCCCCAGGCCGCGCCTTCTTCAGCCGTCATGGCACGGCCGGTCATCAGCAGTTCGGTGGCCCGGCCCTGGCCGATGACACGCGGCAGCAGCCCGCAGGCGCCCATATCGGCACCAGCCAAGCCCACGCGTGTGAACAGGTAAGCCGTCTTGGCCGAAGGCGTGCCCAGCCGCATGTCGGCCGCCAGCGCAATCATGGCCCCCGCACCTGCACAGATGCCGTCGATGGCGGCCACGATGGGCTGCGGGGCCCGCTTCATGGCCTTGACCAGATCGCCCGTCATGCGCGTGAAGCGCAGCAGTTCGGGCATGGGCATCTTGGTCAGCGGCTCGATGATCTCGAAGACATCGCCCCCGGAGCAGAAGTTGCCGCCCTCCCCTGCCACCACCACGGCCCGCACGTCGCTGGCGTACGCCAGATTACGAAAGAGGTCGCGCAGTTCGGCATAACTTTCGAAGGTCAGCGGGTTCTTCTTTTCCGGGCGGTTCAGCGTGATGGTGGCCACGCGGCCGTCGTCGCTGCACTGCCAGCGGAAGTGGCGGGCGTCATGGTCCTTGAAGGGTCGCTTGTCGTCGTGCATGGGATCCTCGAGGCAGGCGTTCGTGCGGGTTCGGGTTCAGGCCAGATCGGATGAGTCCAACTCGGACGGAGTTGTGAGCCCTCAGCTTCAGGCCGGGCCGGCGGCCAGGGCTGCAGCGCGCTTCAGATTGGCTTCGTACTGGCTGCGCCCCGAGAGGTAGGGCAGCGGCCAGGCGATCTCGGCATGGCCGATCTTGGCCGCCTCGTGCAGCGTCCAGGCCGGGTCGGCCAGGTGCGGGCGGGCCACGGCACACAGGTCGGCGCGGCCGGCAGCGATCACCATGTTGACGTGGTCGGCCTCAAAAATGGCACCTACCGCGACGGTGGGGATGCCCACCTCGTTGCGGATGCGGTCGGCAAAGGGCGTCTGGTACATGCGCCCGTACACCGGCTTCTGGTCGGCCACCACCTGGC
>CAYSOD010000498.1:0-3132 GCA_964432385.1 uncultured Rubrivivax sp. | reverse complement strand
GACGCCTTTCCACCCACGCCTGGCGCGCTTGACGAGTTCGTGGCGGGTGTGCATCGCGGAGGGGCGCAGGCCTACACCGAGTACCGCGGTGGCGCCGCCTTGCGCGAGCAGTTGGCCGAGCGGTTGCAGACATTCACCGGGCGAGCCGTGGCCGCCCACGAGGAGTTGATCGTCACCCCCGGCACGCAGGGCGCGCTGTTCCTGGCGGTGGCGGCCTGCGTGACGGCCGGCGACCGCGTCGCGATCGTGCGCCCCGACTATTTCGCCAACCGCAAGCTCGTGGAATTCCTCGGAGCGGAGGTGGTGCCGATCAACCTTCACTACCTCGATCACGATGACCGCGCGGGCCTGGACCTGGCGCAACTGGAGTTGGCGTTTCGCTCCGGGGTGAAGACCTTCCTGTTCTCCAACCCCAACAACCCCACCGGTGTCATCTACTCACCCCAGGAAATCGCCCGCATCGCCGAGCTGGCCCACCAGTTCGGGGCCACGGTCATCGTGGATCAGCTCTATTCGCGCTTGCTCTACCCGAACCGTGTGTACACCCACCTGCGCGCGCAAACTGCGGAGGACACCCCTGTGCTGACCATCATGGGGCCGTCCAAGACCGAGTCGCTCAGCGGCTACCGGTTGGGGGTGGCATTCGGCAGCGCCCCGCTGATCGACCGCATGGAGAAGCTCCAGGCCATCGTGTCGCTGCGCGCACCCGGCTACTGTCAGTCCGTGCTGCGGACCTGGTTCGCCGAAGAGCCGGGGTGGTTGTCGCAGCGCATCGGGCGGCACGAAGCCATTCGCGATACTCTGGTACAGGCGCTGCGCGCTGTGGCGGGCGTGGCGGTGCGTGCACCCGAAGCAGGCAGCTACCTGTTTCCCCGGCTGCCCCCCCTGGCCCTGCCGCTGCACGAGTTCGTTCGTGCACTGCGGCTGCAGGCCGGCGTCACGGTGACCCCGGGTACAGAATTCAGTCCGCACGCCGTCGACAGCATACGACTGAACTTTTCGCAGAATCCCGTGGCTGCCTGGCAGGCCATGGAGCGGATGTCGCAGATGATCGAGCGTTACCGAAGCTGAACCGGGAGAGGACACGACATGCCACGCAAGGCCTACACCAGCGACCGAGCGCCCCTGCCGGCAGGTTCCTACAGCGTCGCGGTCGAAGCTGGTGGCCTCGTCTTTCTGGCAGGTCAGACACCCCGGGACCATGAGAACGTCAGGCACGGCGACAAGCCTTTCGAAGTCCAGGCTCGCATGACTCTGGACAATCTCGAAGCGGCGGCCAACGCCGCAGGGCTTTCGTTGAAGAATGCTGTCAAGGTTGGCGTGTTTCTGCGCAACCCTGCCGATGCGAAGGCCTTCGACGCCCTCTACCGCGAATATGTCAGCGAGCCTTTGCCAGCACGAACCCTTGTGCAGTCCAACTTGGTCGGCTTCGACATTGAAGTAGATGCGGTGTTGGTGCGCGGCGATTGACCAGGGTCTACAGAAAGAGCGGGCTGGAGTTCACCGCAATCGCACACTGACTGGCATTACTGTGGTGCCGTAGACGAATCCCGCAGCGGTTCCGTACACGACTCGCTGGAGTCAACAGAAGGGTGCCGGCGTCGACCACGAGGAGCAGGAGGCAGCGCTGGTTGTTGTCCGCCAAGTGGCGGCTCCGCTCGGCACGGAATACGCGCGAAACGACAAATCGTCCAAGGCTGTAACCAGCATGCTGGCTTATGCAACCGTACTGTCTATTTGGCGCTTCGAGGCCGTTGCAGGAATAGGCGCGGGGTTCAGCTAGAAAGAACCTTTGCCAGGTATCGGTCAGCAGCCAGCTGTGTCATGGCTCCAGGGCGGCCACTGCCAATCACCCGGCCATCGATCTTCACAACGGGAGTAACGCCCCCGAGAGTGCCCGTGACGAAAGCTTCGTCGGCGTTGTAGACCTGTGCAAGCGTGAAATCGCACTCGCGGACTGTGCCGTTCGCTGCGCGCCACGCATCAATGACGCTTGCTTGGGTGATGCCCTTGAAGCTGTAGGCGCCGGTGCTCGTCCAAAGCTCTGAGCCACGTACGATGAAGAAGTTCGTGCTGTTGCAACTGGCGACAAAGCCCCGCGGATCGAGCATCAGGGCTTCATCAGCGCCCGCATGGATGGCCTGAATCAGGGCTTGGATCAGATTGAGCCGGCTGTGAGAATTCAAGCGCAGATCGAAGACGTCCGGTCCACTGGTGCGAAACGTGCTGGTGAACAAGGTCAAGCCTTTGGACTTGCTCTCGGGGCGCGGCGTCTTGAACTCCGCAACGATGACGATCGTTGGCGGACCGATCACAAACCGCGGATCTTGATTCACCGTGCGCTTGACGCCTCGTGTGACCATCAGCCGGACATGAGCGCCGTCCTGCATGCCGTTGCGCCTCAATGTCTGCATCACAGCATCGATCATTTCCTGCTGGGTCAGCCCGATATCCAACGCAATGGACCGAGCACCCTCGTACAACCGGTCCATATGGGCTTGCAGGCTGATGATTCGGCCATTGACCAATCGAAGCCCCTCCCACACCCCATCACCAAGCCCGAAGCCAGCGTCAAAGACTGACACCACGGCCTCATGGCGGGGCACGAATCGGCCGTTGACGTAGACCTCGACCGAGTCGTTCCTGGGGTCGCTCACATATGCCTGTGCGCTGTCGGTATGCTGGAGATTCATGGAGCTCTCAGAAATCGAATTCGCGGTGACGCGCCAAGAAGGCTTGCGTTCGCGGCTTGGTTGGGTGCTTAAGAATCTGCTCGGGGGGGCCCTGCTCGTAGATCACACCATCTGCGATGAAGAGAACTCGATTGGCGACGTGGTATGCGAAACCCAACTCATGCGTTACCAGCAGCATCGTCCGACCCTCATCAGCCAAGGTGCGAATGACGCGAAGTACCTCGCCCACCAGTTCAGGGTCCAGAGCGGAAGTGGGCTCGTCGAACAGCAGCAATTCCGGCTGCATCGCAAGGGCTCGGGCAATGGCCACGCGCTGCTTTTGCCCGCCAGAAAGCCTTGCTGGCCAGGCTGTAGCCTTGTCGGCCAATCCAACGCGCGATAACTCCGCAAGGGCAAGTTCGCGCGCCGCATTGCGAGGCATGCGCTTGACCGTGAGCAG
>CAYSOD010000497.1:0-3133 GCA_964432385.1 uncultured Rubrivivax sp. | reverse complement strand
CGATGTGATCCCAGATGTCGAGGATGTCGGCCGCCGCAAGCGGCCGGCGGGTGACACGTGGCACTGCCGGCATGCCCGGACTAAACCGACTTGCGCACCCGCCGAGCGCGACCTTCCCGTTTGGCCTCCTCGGCGCTCCACGGCCGGCTGGCGCCACTGTCCAGACCCTGACGGATGTCGTCGCGCAGTTGCTCGAGCTTAGCGGCCCGCAATCGGTCCTGTTCGTCCATGAGGCGCAATGCTTCGCGCACGACTTCGCTGGCCGATGTATACATGCCCGAGGCCACTCTTGATCGGACCATCTCCTCAAGCTGCGGCGTGAGATTGACGTTCATGCCCATGGGCAGTCTCCTTGGTCAGGGTCCTGTTCATGATATCCAAAGTTGTCAATGATGGACATCCAGTGTCCAGGTAACTGTCGGCACCATAGCGGTGACACGGTGGGGCCAGATACAAGGATGCCTATCGTGCGCTGGGCGTACTTCTCGTGCAGATTGGTGCACTTCGCCCCCAGGCCTCCTTGCGAGGCCGCACCCTGCGGAATCCCTCGATCGAACGGGTCAGACTTCATTGCTGAAGTCGCGATACGCCAGCGGATGACGGTATCCGGCCCTACCTACTTGAGTGACACCGGTCATGTTCTTCTGAACTCTGGCACGCAATGCTCAGCGCCCTAGGGATACCTGAGCTGGTCGCCGCAGGATGCGGTCGTCATGGCCGAAGGGCAATCTCGTTCTTCACGGCCTTCACGCCACTCACGCGCCGGGCGATGCTTTCTGCGGAGGCCCTTTCGGTGGCGTTCTTGGCAAAGCCGGACAGCATCACAGTCCCGTTGAGCGTCTCGACGCTGATCGACGTCGCGTCCACCGACTTGTTCTCCACGAAACGGCCCTTGATCTGTGTGGTGATCGTGGCGTCATCGATGTAGGCGCCGACGGTCTGCTGTCCCCGTGTCACGGCACAGCCGGCCAGGCTCAAGAGCGCAAGGACCGTCAGGCCGGCGGCAAGGCGGGGGCGTGGCTTCACTTCGAATCTCCGGTTTGGGTCACGTGCGAAGTCGGCACCCATGCGGCGCCAACGGCCTTGGTCGGTGACGCTTGCCGTGCAGCAATAGAGCGAGCCGATAGCTTCGTCAACCTATCCGTTTTGTAGGCGCTAGGCTGGAGCGGGGCTTGCGCCAAGGCAATACAGGGACACCACCTCTCGCGCGCACTGGCGAGCCAAACTGCGCCGGCGGCAGCTGAGGTTCAGGCCAACACGTCTAGCAAGCTGCCCGCGACGGGGCTGCTCCCACGAAACACCGCCAAGTTGGCCAAGAAGGCGTTCTTCGCCTGCAACTGAGCCACGAGGTCATCCTCGATCGATGACCCTTCAACCTGTGACCGCATGGTCGAGGTCTCGACACCACCGTCGGCCTGCGCGGTGTTGACCACCCGCTCCCGCCTGAATCCTGCAGTCTCCAGGTTGGCCAAGTTGTGGGCCGAAGTGCGCAGTGCCGCGTCAGCAGCACGTATGCCTGAAGTCGCGATGGCGAAGACGCTGGTCATGTGCTGGCAGCCGGGCTTCTTAGAGGTCCAGGGCCTGATCGAGCCACAGGGGCCGAGCCACACAGGCCCGACCAAACCCACCTCAAATCATCAGGCCTTGCCGGCCTTCTTGACAGCAGCCTTTTTGGCGGCCGGCTTCGCTGCAGGCGCTGCAGCCTTGCCCGCAGCGGCCTTCTCAGCCTTACGGCGCGCTGCCTTCGGGTCCACCGCAGCCTTGAAGGCCGTGCCGGGGGTGAACTTGGGCGCCTTGCTGGCAGCGATCTTGAGTTTTGCTCCCGTTGACGGGTTCACCCCAGTGCGGGCCGCACGAGCCACCTGCTTGAATGAGCCGAAGCCGGGGATCACGACCGCGCCGCCCTTCTTGACGGTGTTCACGATCGCGCTTGTAAAGGTCTCAACGATGCGGCCCGCTTCCGCTTTGGTCAGGGAATGCGCACCCGCGATGTGCTCGATCAGTTCTGCCTTGTTCATGTTCTTCATCGTTGCAGCCCGGACATTCGGGCGGCCTGGATTGTCGGGCAGAGCGCGGTTTAGTTTGGCCTCTGATCGGCCATCGACGATGTCAAGTCGGCCTACACGAGCATCACCAGCATCGGCGCCGCGTCAGTCCCCGCCCACACAGTGGCGTTCTGCTCGGAATCGCACCTAGCCCTCGGCAGCGTCATCAGACTTGGCTTCGGTCAGCACGGAGATGATCAGCTTGTCGATGGTCTCGTCTGGTGCATCCCTCTGCGAGATGGAAGCGCCCTGCAACACCCGGTCGCGGGCGTCACTCATCACCATGAGTTCCTTGAGGAACGGCCGCAGTAACTCCAGTTCACGGGCGATTTCTATCGGTGTCACCTCACAGATGATCGTGCCACCCTCGGCACTGGGCAATCCCCCAAAAGGGGGAATGAGGGCGTGGGAGTCCACTGCGCCGTCACCTGCAAGTAGGTCCCGCCAGTGCCGGCTTGAGACTGGTTGCTGTCGGTCGCTCACTCAGGCTGAATGGCAGCGACGACCGACACCGGCCCTTCGAAGGTCCAAGCGCCGTCCGGCCGTTGTAAGTCGGTCAGCGGTCATTTGGTCGATGTCGTCCCGATAGTGGCCGCGAACGACTGGTCCGCTTGGCTCGGCCGGCTCTTTGCGACCCGTTGCAGTCAATCGCATCGCGTCTAAGCAGACGTTCGCAAGTCGTTAGCTCACGCATCGCATGTACCTGTCGATTGACCGCGGTGGAGTCCCTCAACCCGGGGCCGGCCACGCGCAGACCGGCAAAGAAGCTGCACGCTGCGGCATCGAACTGTTGATCAGCGCGGCTGAAACATGATGAGGCCCATGCCGGTCAGCGCGACGGCGACGCCCGCCACGTCCCATGCCGTCGGCCTGATGCCGTCCACGATCCACAGCCACAGCAGCGCGACGCCGATGTAGACCCCACCGTACGCCGCATACACCCGCCCCGCCGCAGACTCGTGCAATGTGAGCAGCCATGCGAAGAGGGCCAGGCTCGCCGCCGCCGGAACGAGCAACCATGCGGACCTGCCCTGCTTCAGCCACAGGTAGGGCAGATAGCAGCCAACGATCTCGGCCAGGGCCGTGGC
>CAYSOD010000496.1:0-3139 GCA_964432385.1 uncultured Rubrivivax sp. | reverse complement strand
CGCGCTTCGCGCTTGTAGCTGGGACGGCTCAGGCGCCCCGAGGTCACGTAGCTCTGCAAGGTCCGCGGGGTGACGCCGCAGAGCTTGCTCATCTCCGTGGGCGTCAGCCAGGTGCGGTCGAGCGTGGGGACGCAGCGCTCCAGGTGCTCCAGGCGCTGGCTGATCGAGCGGAGCTCCTGCAGGATCGCTTCACCGAGGTCGACCTGGGCCAAGTGCCTTGCGCGTCTTCGCGAAATCTAGCGTGATCGCGCGCAAACGTGAATGGTGACTCGAGCGACCTGATCCGGTCAGGCGCTCTCGGCGGCCATGGCGCGCCGCAGGTCGTCGCCCTGGATGTAACGGTGGTACGTCTGCTCGTGCACCGCGGCGCTGTGACCGAGGGCGCGAGCGCAGAGCGTGAGGGGCTTGCCGGCCTCGATGCTGCGGATTGCCCAGCGGTGCCGCAGGTCGTACAGGTCGAACTCGGGGAGGTGGGCCTCGATGACAGCACGGGCTTCGCGGGTGCGGCGGCTGTGGCGCCAGGCGTCAACGAAACGCTTCCCGAGGGCGGAGTCGTAATCCGAGGGGCGCAGCCAGCGCGTGTCACCGGGGATCGACACCTCGCTCAGCGCAAAGCGCTCGATCCAGGCGCGGGGTAATGCGAAGCAGGTTCGAAGCGCCGGCAGCCGGTTGCGGCGTTTCACGGTGAGGCACTGCGCGGTGCCGTCCTCGTGGAGCACCAGTGAGGGCACCTCCGCGGGGCGGCAGCCAAAAACGGCCATGGCTGCGTAGCACCAGCCCCATTTCGTTGGCCGGAGGGCGTCGAGCAAGGCCACGAGCACGTCGTCCTCGGGGATGGTGCGGGCGGCGGGTTCGTAGGCGCCTTGGAGGGCTGAGAGTTGGTTGAGATCGCCTGAGACACCCTGTTGGCGGGCCAGGCGCTTGAAGACCTTGCAGCACTCCAGGCGGGACCGTGTACCTGGGCGAGTTGTTACGACTGTTCTTAAGAGTTGCTGAAGAGTCAATGGTGCGTTTTGCGGCAGACGGTTGAGCTCGGCCGCGATGCGTTGCCAGGTGCGTTCAGCTGCCGTGGTGCGCGGCCGGCTCTGCCAGTAGTGGGTCTCGAACGCGTGGACCGCGGCCCCGCAGCTCAGGGGGGCGGTCTCGGCTGAGACAGCAGCGTGGACCAATGTGGACCACGGCAGCACTGGGGGGTAAGTCCCTGTTTCGATGGCAGTGTGAAGCTGCATGCAGCGCAGCTCGGCGCTCACCAAGCTGGCGGCGACGGCTCTCAGGTCCAGCGGGATCCGCTGTCGTTTGCGGCTGCCATCGAGCTGAGGGAAGGTGCCGCGGACTGTCAGGGCCTGGCGGCGCTGCTCGACCACCATGCGGAGGCCGCGCTCGGTGAGAGCCTCGTTCAGCGGGGCCAGGTCGAGCATGAGCGTGGACCATTTGTGGACCACTTTCCCACGCGAAACAGCGCGAATCAACGCGTGGGGTGCTGGAAGAGGTGTTCCCGTTCTCGGCTCAGGACTCCCTGCGGCAGCTGGGATCTGGCGTTGCTACTAAGCGGAGGGGGTGGGATTCGAACCCACGGAGGCTTTCACCTCGCTGGTTTTCAAGACCACTTGAAATGTGCTGAAAACCGCTGCAGTGACTGTTTCTTGCGATACGAGGCGAAGAATGTGGACCGTTTGTGGACCGATAGCCTGGTTCATACGCGTTGCGACAGATGGCTCGAGCGAAGTCGAAGACCTACCCCAACAACTGGCCGGGGGTGCAGGCGGCGGCCAAGGACGCTGGGGCGAAGTTCCCCGAGCTCGTGGCAGCGCAGTGGGCGCTGGAGTCGGGGTTTGGCCAACACACCAGCGGTGAGTTCAACTACTTCGGCCTGAAGGGCGAGGGCACGACGCGGCGGACGACCGAGTTCGTCAACGGCGCCAGGGTGCACATCGATGCGGAGTTCCAGGACTTCGCCGACCTCGGGGAGTGCGTGCGGTTCCTGGTGACCCGCTGGTACAAGGACTGGGGCACGTACGAGGGCGTCAACCGGGCGGCGACGCGGGACGCGGCGGCCAAAGAGCTGGTCAAGCAGGGCTACGCCACCGACCCGCGCTACGCGGAGAAGCTGATCAAGCTCATGAATGAGCATCTGCCGCCGGCGGGCCCCGCCCCGGAGGTGGTCAAGGCCAGTCCGAAGCCGTTGCTGTTCGAACTTGAGGCGACGCAGGACACCTGGCTCAAGAAGGAGGCAGCGCCATCCACCGAGCTCGGGGATAAGGAGAAGGCCGCGGTGGTGAAGGGCAAGCGCTACGGGGTATGCGCGTATAACGAAAGCGTTCAAGACGCACATGCGCGGGTGGAGCTGGCCGCGGGTGCGGGGACGTGGTTCGTGTTTGAACCGCACTGGCGGAAGGTGCAGGGCGGTGGCGATGCGGTGCCGGCCTCGGTGGACTGGGAGGACTTCGATTGCCTGGTGACGCCGCACCTGACGGTGGGTGAGGTGTTGCAGTGGGATCGGCGGCGGATTCCGCCAGCCGGTACGTCAGCGCGGACGTGGTTGGTGCAGACCGCGGCGGAGTTTGAGAAGGTTCGGGTTGCGTGGGGTGGGCCGCTGGGTGTGACCAGCTTCTACAGGCCGGAGCCGATCAACGGGCAGGTCGGTGGGGTGCCGGGCTCGAGGCACACCACGGGGCAGGCGTTCGATGTGTACCCCGTGGGCCGGAGTCTGGAGAGCTTCTACCAGTGGATCCGAGTGCGGTGGACCGGAGGGCTGGGAGATGGCCGCCCTCGGGGGTTCGTGCACCTCGACACCAGGGGTGGGGGCGGCTTTGTGCCGGGGGCCGGGGTGCGGCCGGCGGCGGAGTGGGTGTATTAGTTAGCGACCTTGGCCGCGTAGTTTCTTGCGGCCGTGATTAGGCTTTGAATGTGCACCTTGTCCTTGACGAGTTTTCTTGGGAGGGAGAGTTTTGTGCTCGATCTTCCCGAGGGCGGTTTTGGACTTGGCTGCCACGAATATGGCGCGACTGAGATAGTTTAGCGGGCTCGGGGGGACCTCATTTAGTAATCGGTCTCTAGGTAGCAGCTCATCAGGGCGATGTCGATCACGCTGCTGGTGCCGCCAACGCTCATTCAGCCCCTAGGCACTAGGAGGGTGGTG
>CAYSOD010000495.1:0-3154 GCA_964432385.1 uncultured Rubrivivax sp. | reverse complement strand
TCACGGGGGGCACCTTCGGCGTGCAGTTCATCCCCAAGCCGCTGCAGGGCTGGCTGGGCACCGGCACGCCCTGGACGCTGGCTTACCTGGGGCTGGTGGGCCTGCTGCTGCTGGCCGTCTACGCCGGGCTACAGACCCTCACGCACAGCCCCTGGGGCCGGGTGCTGCGCGGCATCCGCGAGGACGAAGGTGCAGCGGCATCCCTGGGCAAGCGGGCCTTCCTGTTCCGCCTGCAGAGCTTTGTCATCGGCAGCATGCTCATGGGCCTGGGCGGTGCGGTGTATGCGCACTTCGTGGGCTACATCGCGCCAGAAGACTTCCTGCCCATCCTCACCTTCCAGATCTGGGCCATGCTGATCGTCGGCGGCTCAGGCAACCACCGCGGTGCCGTGCTGGGCGCCTTCGTGGTGTGGGGCTTCTGGGCGGCCGCCGGAGCCCTGCTGCGCGGCTTCATTCCCCCCTCAGAGCAAGCACGGGCGGCCGCCTTGCAGGTGGTGCTGATCGGCGTGCTGATCGCGGTGATGCTGGTGTGGCGGCCGCGCGGGCTTATCGGCGAACAGGTCGATTCAAGCCGCTCAAGATGAAAGACCGACCATGACGCTGTTTGCCTCCACCATCGCCTTGTCGGCGTTCCTGCTGTTCCTGGTGCAGCCCATCATCGCCAAGCAGATCCTGCCCTGGTTCGGCGGCTCCGCTGCGGTGTGGACCACCTGCATGGTGTTCTTCCAGTTCACCCTGCTGGCGGGCTACTTCTATGCCGACACCATGGTGCGCAAGGTGGCACCACGCCGCCAGGCGGTGGTGCACACTGGGCTGCTGCTGCTGAGCCTGGCGCTGCTGCCCATCGTGCCCAGCGAGACCCTCAAGCCGGTGGACGGGGCGGACCCGACGCTGCGCATCCTGGCCCTGCTGGCGCTGACCATCGGCCTGCCTTACCTGATGCTGTCCACCACGGGGCCGCTGGTGCAGGCCTGGTTTGCGCGGCGCTACCCCGGCGAGCGGGTCTACCGGCTCTATGCGCTGAGCAACGTGGCCTCCATGGGGGCTCTGATCGCCTACCCGCCGCTGATCGAGCCTTTGGCCAGCGCTCGCGTGCAGTCCTGGGGCTGGAGCGTGGCGTACGCCGCCTTCGCTGTGCTGGCCGCGCTGTCGGCCTGGGCCGGTGTGCGCACGGCGACGCAGCCCCAACCGCCGATGCCCACTGCCCATGCCGCAGATGCTGCAGACGCAAGGGACGCGGCCCCGAGCAACACAGCCCCCGAAGCTGCACCCGCTTGGCACCGCCAGTTACTTTGGCTGACCCTGTCGGCCCTGGGCTCGGTGATGCTGCTGGCCGCCACCACCCACATCACGCAGAACGTGGCGTCCATTCCCTTCCTGTGGGTGCTGCCGCTGTCGCTGTACCTGCTGACCTTCATCCTGTGCTTTGACGGCCAGGGTTGGTACCGCCCTGCCTGGATGCAGCCGGCCACGGCGCTGCTGTGTACGCTGATGCTGGCCGCCCTGACCTGGCGGCTCACCTGGCCCGAGCAGATGCCCTGGGTGGGCTACGAGCAGGCCTTGATGCCCATCACGCAGGCAATTCCGCTGTTCGCGCTGGGCCTGTTTGCCGTGTGCATGTTCTGCCATGGCGAGTTGGTGGCGCGCAAGCCGGCGCCGGCGCACCTGACCCGCTTCTACCTGATGGTGTCGCTGGGCGGCGCCCTGGGGGGCCTGCTGGTGGGCTTGGTGGCGCCCGTGGTGTTCGACTGGACGTGGGAGCTGCCGCTGGCGCTGGTGCTGGCAGGCCTGCTGGTGCTGGGCCTGTCACCGCGCTGGATTGGGCGCGTGTTCGCGCTGGCCTGCCTGGGCGGCTCGGTGTGGGCCGGCCTGATCTACCGCGACGACATCCGGTCGGCCGCCGTCGAGATCTCCCGCAACTTCTACGGCACGCTGCGGGTGCAGGCCACGGCCGCCGATGGCCAGCCCAACGCCAGCTGGCGCCTGATGCACGGTGTGATCATCCACGGAGAGCAGTACCGCGACGAGGCGCGCCGCCGCCAGGCCACCACTTACTACGGCCCCACCTCGGGCATCGGCCGCGCCATCACCACCTTGCGCGATGCCACCCCCGGGCAGGCGCAGCGGGTGGGCCTGATCGGCCTGGGCGTGGGCACGCTGGCCACCTACGGCCGCGCGGGTGACCATTACCGCATCTACGAGCTCAACCCCGCGGTGCTGGACCTGGCCAAGCGCCGCTTCAGTTACCTGGCCGACAGCCAGGCTGAGATCGTCACGCCGCTGGGCGACGCCCGCCTGGTGCTGGAGCGCGAAGCACCGCAACGGCTGGACGTGCTGGCGGTGGACGCTTTTTCCAGTGACTCCATCCCCGTTCACCTGCTCACACGGGAGGCCATGGCCGCCTACCGACGGCACGTGCCCGAAGGGGGCGCCATCGTCTTCCACATCAGCAACCGCTACCTGGAGCTCACTGGGGTGGTGCGGCAACTGGCCGACAGCATCGGCTGGACCGCCATGCGCGTGGTGGACGAGCCTGCGAAGGAGAGCGACGACTACCACTCCGACTGGATCGTGGTCACGCGCAACCCCGTGTTGATCCAGACCCTGCGCGACCAGGCGAAGGCCAAGGAAGCCAGCGCGGACTCGGGCCTCAAGCCCTGGACCGACAACTACAACAACCTCTTCCAGGTGCTGAAGTAGCCGGCTGGCTCAAGGCGAGCGGTGCTGGACGTCAGCGCTTCGGAGGGTGTTGAGCGGCCCCAGCAGCGCGGATCGGTTACCCCGCCACGGCGTCGCCCCAAGGCGACATCACCTCGGTGCAGCCGGTGTTCAGACCACCTTCGCGCAGCACGCCAGCAGGGCAGGCGAAGCTGTAGGGGAAGACCAACCGCCGCGCAGTGATCGTGGGCAAGGTGGCCGACAGTGCCGCGATCACCTCGGCGGGCAAGGCTGCATCGGCAATCACTTCGCCCACACCGCTGACGTCAATGCGCGGCTGGTGGAAGGCCTGCTCCAGGCTCATGCCGTGGTCGGTGATGAAAGAGGCCAGCTGCATCACCGCCCCGATGATCTTGCGCCCGCCCGAGGCGCCCAGCGCGAAGCGCCGGCCGTCAGCCGTCTCGCCCACCACGGGGCAGTAGTTGGCCAGGCAGCG
>CAYSOD010000494.1:0-3160 GCA_964432385.1 uncultured Rubrivivax sp. | reverse complement strand
GGGCTGCTGTTGAAGACGCTGCTGCTGTAGTCGCACAGCACCCCGGCGGTGCTGGGGCCGGCCGCTGGCGTAGCAGCGACCGAGGAGGAAGCGCCGGGGCCGCCGCCGCCGCAGGCCACGATGACCCCCATGGCCAGCACACAGATGCTCAACTGGCGAAGCGCCCGAAGCGCCCGAAGCGCCAGAAACGGGCGCATATGGTCAGCCGGGGCGGGGGCTGTCGTTTCTTGGTGATTCAGTTGCTGGTCGTGCATGCGTTCAGTCTCGTCCGGGCCGCGTCCGTTCCGAGGCCGCGGTGATCAGTGGTTGCCGCCCACGGGCTGGGTGATGCAGCAGGCTGAGCGACATGGCCCCGCTGCCAGTGGCCAGTATTCCGCCGCAGTTTGGAGCCTGTGTCGGGAAATGCTCACCCTGTGCTCACAATGTGGCCGTTCCCGCAGGAGCTGCCGCTGTCCGAGAGGGCAGTGCACGCGTGCAAGCTGACCTATGCCGGGTCCGTCAGGGGGGGACCGGGGAGCAAGAAGGCTTGGGGCGGCACGGCGTTTTCTTGAGAGAGTTCTCAGCTCGCAGCGCAGCGCTGCGCTCGCGGTGAACGTCTGCCGCCCCCATCGGCAGCCTAGGCAGAGGCGGCCTGCTGCTCTTCGTACGTCATGCGCTCCAAGGCGCTGACCGTCCCGTCCTCGTTGGCATCGGCAGGGTCAAGGGTGGTGTCGGCCGTTGCCAAGCCGTCTGCCCTGCCGGCGTCGGATTTGTCGGTGCGGCCCGGGCCAGAACTCGGACCCGGTCCGCCAGCACCACCAGGGCCGCCGGGACCCCCTGGCCCGCCGGGACCACCATGACCCCCAGGACCGCCAGGACCCCGAGCTCCGCCACCGTTCGTGCGCCCGGAGGTCTTGTCGGCCGCCGCCATGAACTCGCTCTCATTGACCGATCCGTCGCCATCGCTGTCCATCCTGGTGAACAGCTGCTGGGCTGCCGTCTTGGCCTCGGCCTCCGAAAGCCGGGAACCCTCGGGCGACAGCGTGACGATCACCGAGGCCAGCTGCGACTGGCTGACCTGGCCCTTGCCTGCGGACACCTTGTCCCAGGAGTCGGCCTTCAGCGCCGGAGGCTCAGCGGTGCGCTGGACGCCTGAGGGCCCGGCCGCTGCGTACTGGGACGACAGGTAGGGGCGCAAGGTGGAACTGGGACCCGAAAGGGCTGACATCATGATGGACTCCAAATCATCTGTGGTGGGTGACAAAGAGTGGGACCGCGAACAAGGAGAAGCTTCAGCAGTCCTCACGACCATTTTTTCGTCGGCCCGCGCAGGGTATTGAGGGAGAAACTGTGAGGTTTCAGGCCATCGCTCGAATCTGGTGCGGCACCACGGAGCAACGGTGAAGGCCCGCTCACAAAGCACTCACAATCTGCTGGCTCAATCCGCTGCAGTCTGTTCGGCACGCTATGCGATTGCGTCTCGCCCACACCCTGTCTCTGGCGCTGCTGGCTTTTGCCGCCATGGCCGTGCTGGCGCTGGGCGGGCTGACCGCCTGGAACCTGCGCGACGGCTTCGGAAACTACCTCGCCCACAGGGAGGTGCAGCATCTGGAGCGACTGGTCGCCCTGATCCAGACCATCGCCATGCGCGAGGGCGGCCTGGACACCCTGCAGCAAGGCCGGCTGGACTTGCGCAGCCTGTTCAGGGAACTGGATGGGCGCGAGCCTGGAGCCCCGCCCTCTCCCGATCCGCGGCGCCCCCCCCTGCCGGCCGGGCCCTTGCCGTTTCCGGAACGGGTGCAGGTGCTGGGCCTGGACGGGCGGTTGCTGCTGGGACGTCCCGAGGGGCTGCAGGACGTGGGCCCTGCGGTGCAGCGGCCGGTGGTCGTCCAGGGCCGTGTGGTGGCGATGGCGCACCTGCACCAGGCCGACATCCAGCGCGATCTTGGAGAGACGCGCTTTCTGCTGGATCAGTACCGCGTGTTGACCATCACGGCCGGCGGTCTGATGGTGCTGGCGCTGCTGACCGCCACCGTGCTGGCCCGGCGTTGGATCAAGCCCCTGGCAGCCGTGCAGGACGCGACCCAGCGCCTGGCCCGAGGCGAATTGACGGTGCGGGTGCCCGAAGGCCCGCAATTGACCGGCCGCAGCGACGAGATCGGCGACGTGGTGCGAAATGTCAACCGCATGGCTGAAGGGCTGGAGCGCCTGGAGGGTGCGCGCAGGCGCTGGCTGGCGGATATCTCGCACGAACTGCGCACGCCCCTGACTGTGCTGCGCGGCCAGATTGAGGCCTTGCACGACGGCGTCAGGCCGCTCGGTCCCGAGGCCATCGTCACGCTGCACAGGGAAGTGCTGCGCATCGGCAAGCTGGTGGACGACCTACACCTGCTGGCGATTTCCGATCTCAAGGCCCTGCCCTGTCACCCCGGCCCGGCCGACGCCGTGGCCCTGCTGCGCCAACTGGTCCACCGCTTCGAGCCGCGCGCCGCAGCGGCAGGCCTGACGCTGCGGCTGTCCCTGCCCGAAGCGCGGCAGGCCTTGCCTGTGTCCTGGGATGTGGACCGGGTGGAACAGCTGCTGAGCAACCTCGTGGACAACAGCCTGCGCTACACGGATCCGCCAGGCGAGATCCTGATCGGGCTGCGGGCCCACGGATCACGGATCCAGATGACCGTCGACGACAGCGCGCCGGGTGTGCCAGCGCAACAACTGGGGCAGGTGTTCGAACCCCTGTTCCGGGGCGATCTGGCCCGTAACCGACGCCTGGGTGGCAGCGGGCTGGGTCTCGCGATCTGCCAGGCCATCGCCCAGGCCCACGACGGATACGTCGCCGCAAGCGCCTCCGAGCTGGGGGGCCTGCGCATCACCGTGGAGTTGCCTGCGCAAGCCCTTGCATCGCCCGTACCCGTAGGAGGCCCCACATGACAGCCCAGCGCCGCATCTTGGTGGTGGAAGACGACCCCGGCATCGCCGAGTTGCTGGTGGACTACCTGCGCCACGACGGGTACTTTGCAACCCGGCTGGCTGACGGCCAGCTCGCCCTGTCGGAGATCCGCTACGCCCCGCCCGACCTGTTGATCCTGGACTTGATGCTGCCGGGGCTGAACGGCGTGAGCCTGTGCAAGGCGGTACGCGAGTTCAGCGACCTGCCCATCCTGATGCTGACTGCGCGGGTGCA
>CAYSOD010000493.1:0-3167 GCA_964432385.1 uncultured Rubrivivax sp. | reverse complement strand
CCGAGCTGGCCGTCATCATCGGCAAGGGGGGCCGCAACATCTCCAAGGCCGAGGCGATGTCGCACGTCTTCGGCTACACCATCGTCAATGACGTGACGGCGCGCGACGTGCAGATGCGCCACCAGCAGTGGGACCTGGGCAAGAGCTTCGACACCTTCTGCCCCATGGGCCCGTGGATCGTGACCGCCGACGAGCTGGACGGCACCGACACCCGGGTGCGCTGCTGGGTCAACGGTGACCTGCGCCAGGACGCGCGCACGCAGGACCTGATCTTTGACCTGCCCACCCTCATCGAGACCTGCTCGCGGGGCATCACCCTGCTGCCGGGCGACATCATCGCCACAGGCACGCCGGCGGGTGTGGGCATGGGCCTGAACCCACCATCGTGGCTCAAGCACGGCGATACGGTCGTGATCGAGATCGACGGCATCGGCATGCTGAGCAACCGTTTCGTCGACGCTTGAAAGTTCGGGCCACTGTGCGATGGATTGACACTGACGCCATCTGAAGCAAGGAGACCACTGCATGCAACGCCGCACCCTCATCGCATGGGCCGCCTCATTGCCATGGGGTGTTGGTTTGGGGCTCAACCCGGCAGCCGCCCAAGGGGGATGGCCTGAGGGCCGGACCATCACCATGATCGTGCCCTTCCCGCCCGGAGGCGTGGCCGATACCGTGGCCCGCCCGGTAGCCGAGGCCCTGGCACGGGAGTTGAAGACCGCCGTGATCGTGGAAAACCGGCTGGGCGCGGGCGGCGGCGTGGGCATGACGGCCGCAGCCCGGGCACCAGCCGATGGCTACACCGTGCTGATGAGCCTGTCTTCGATCTCCATCCTGCCCGAAGCGGACCTGCTGTTCGGCCGCAGGCAGGCCTTCACCCTGAGCCAGTTCAGACCGATTGCCCGGTTCACCGCCGACCCCACCGTGCTCGTCGTGCGCGCCGAAGCGCCGTGGAAGACCCTGGCCGACTTCGTGGCCGATGCCAAGCGCAAGCCAGGGGCCTACAACTACGGCAGTTCGGGCAATTACGGCACCATGCATGTGCCCATGGAGATGCTCAAGGCGACAGCGGGTTTTCGCATGACGCACATCCCGTATACCGGCGCGGGGCCTGCCGTCCTGGCCTTGCTGAGTGGTCAGATCGACGCGGTGGCCAGTGGGCCCTCCACGGTGGCCCAGCACATCAAGGCCGGCAAGCTGCGGGCGCTGGGCCATTGGGGCGACAAGCCGCTGCAGTCACTGCCCGAGGTGCCCAGCCTGACGCAACTCGGGCAGCCCGTGAAGTTTGCGCAGTGGTCCGGCCTGTTTGTGCCCGCAGGCACGCCTGAGGACATCATCCAGAGGCTGCGCGCCGCAGCACGCAAGGCCGCCGCCGACCCGGCCGTGATGGCCACTATCGGGAGAGCCGGCAGTCCCATCGAGTACCTGGACGCCCCAGAATTTCAGGCGTACTGGGACGCCGACGCCAAGTTGATGGCCGAGGCCGTCAAGCGCATTGGCAAAGTGGAGTGAGCGGCTGAAGGATGCACGGGCACCGCGACGCGGCATGACAGCATCGGCGGTCTTTCAGTAAGCTTCGGAGGCTTTTTGAGCCGCCTGTTCGATGCGCGGCCAGGTGTTCATGAGGTGTTCGCGCATGGCGCGTGCCATCGAGTCTGCGTCCCGCGCGGCCAGGGCCTGTGCCATGGCCTCATGTTCAGCCATGGCGGCACTCCAGTTGTCCGGCACGCTATTGCCCACGTAGCGGATGCGGCGCATGCGCTGCGCCAGGGTGGCATGCGTGGCTGAGAGTGTTTCGTTGGCCGCCAGAGCCACCACACCTTCGTGAAAGCGCTGGTTGAGCGCGAAGTAGGGCTGGCGCTCGCGCCGGCGAAAGTGCGTGCGCATCTGCTCATGCAGGGCCAGGACGGCGTCGATGCGCTCCTGCGGTGCGCTGCAGGCTTCGCGCGCCGCAAACTCCTCCAAAAGGGCAATCACCCGCAGCATGTCCTGAGCGTCCTTGGCAGAAAAGGCGCGCACGATGGCGCCCCGCAGCGGCTGCATGTCCACCAGCCCCTCGGCGGCCAGCACCTTCAGGGCCTCACGGATGGGCGTGCGCGACACCCCCAGACGCGCCGCGATCTCCAGCTCGGGCACACGCTCGCCTGGGCGCAGCTGGTTCTCGACGATGAGGTCGCGCAGCCGAGCCGTCACCTCGTCATGCAAACGGGTGCGGCTGATGGCCGAAGCGCTCAGCTCGGGAATGTCAACGGCAGGGAAAACCATCATCGGATTCTGTTCGGCTTTGGCTATTCTCACGCCGTAATTACGGATTACCAATCACGGGTTTGCCCGAGTCTCCACCTGAGCGACCATGGTCCGCCGCATCGTCGACGCCCACCACCACTTCTGGGACCTGGGCCGCAACCGCCACCCCTGGCTGTGCGACGAGCCGCTCATCGCGTTCCGCTACGGCGACTACGCCGCCCTGAGGCGCAACTACCTGAAGGCGGACTACCTGACAGATGCTGCGTCCGCGGGCATGGACGTCCAGGGCACGGTTTACGTCGAAACCGAGTGGGACCCGGCCGACCCGCGCGGCGAGATGCGCTATGTGCAGACCCTGATCCGCGAGACCGGGCTGCCTACCGTGGCCGTGGCCCACACCCGGCTGGACGCACCCGAGGCATCCGAGCTGCTGGCGTACCACGCTGCCTTCCCCTTCGTACGCAGCATCCGCCACAAGCCGCGCGCCAACCGGCAACCGGGCATGGCTGAGCCGGGGGGTATGACAGACCGCGCCTGGCGGCGCGGCTTTGCGCAACTGGCGCCGCTGGGCCTGCGCTTTGACCTGCAGACGCCCTGGTGGCACATGGACGAGGCCGCGGCCCTGGCACGCGAGTTCTCCACAACGCAGATCATCATCAACCACGCCGGTCTGCCCGCGGACCGCAGCGTCGAGGGCCTGGCGGCCTGGCGCACGGCCATGGCACAGGTGGCCGACTGCCCCAACGTGTGCGTGAAGATCTCGGGCATCGGTGTGCCGGGCCAGGCCTGGACGGCGCGGGCCAACGGCGCCATCGTCCGCCACCTCATCGAGGTCTTTGGCGTGGCGCGCTGCATGTTCGCCAGCAATTTCCCGGTGGACAGCCTGTGCGGCAGCTTCGAGGCCATCTTCGGCGGCTTTG
>CAYSOD010000492.1:0-3170 GCA_964432385.1 uncultured Rubrivivax sp. | reverse complement strand
GTCTACATCACCGACTGGACCGATGCCCGCATGGTGCCCGTGGAAGACGGCCCCTTCCACCTGGACGACTACGTGCACTACGTGCAGGACTTCGTCCGGCGTATCGGCCCGGAGGTGAACGTGATGTCGGTGTGCCAGCCCACCGTGCCCGTGCTGGCCGCGGTGTCGCTGATGGCCTCCGCAGGCGAGCCCACGCCCCGCACCATGACCATGATGGGCGGGCCCATCGACGCGCGGCGCTCCCCCACTGCCGTCAACAACCTGGCCATCAACAAGAGTCACGACTGGTTCGAACACAACGTGATCTACCGCGTGCCCCTGAACTACCCTGGCGCGGGCCGGCGGGTGTACCCGGGCTTCCTGCAGCACACCGGATTCGTGGCTATGAACCCGGACCGCCACCTCACCTCGCACTACGACTACTTCCTGGACCTGATCCGCGGCGACGAGGACAGCGCGGACTCCCACCGGCAGTTCTACGACGAGTACAACGCCGTGCTGGACATGCCCGCCGAGTACTACCTGGACACCATCAAGACCGTGTTCCAGGACTTTGCGCTGGTCAACGGCACCTGGGAAGTGGACGGGCAACTTGTGCGGCCGCAAGACATCCGCCACACCGCCTTGCTCACCGTCGAGGGGGAGCTCGACGACATTTCAGGCGCCGGCCAGACCCGCGCGGCCCACGACCTGTGCACTGGCGTTGCGAAAGACCGGCGCTCCCACTATGACGTGCCTGGCGCGGGCCATTACGGCATCTTCTCCGGGCGTCGCTGGCGTGAGCTGGTGTATCCCCGGGTGCGGGACTTCATCCGCCAACACGCCGCCTCGGACAAGGCACCGCCCAAGGCCCGGGCAAGATCGCGCAAGGCCTGAAGAGGCTTTCTCAGCCCCCTTCCGAAGCGGCTTTCACAAGACCGGCAGGCGACCTCGGCCCGTGAACGACGCACTGGCCGACCGCATCGATGCCGCGCTGCCGCAGACGCAGTGCACGCGCTGCGGCTACCCTGACTGCCGCGGCTACGCGCAGGCGCTGGCCCGTGGAGAAGCGGGCATTGGCCAATGTCCGCCTGGCGGCGCCGAGGGCGTGCGGCGACTGGCCGCCTTGACCGGCCGGCCGGTGGTGCCGCTGGACCCGGCGCACGGGGCCGAGACCGTCAGACACCTGGCGGTGATCGACGAAACGTGGTGCATCGGCTGCACCCTGTGCATCAAGGCCTGCCCGGTGGATTCCATCGTCGGCGCCTCCAAACGCATGCACACCGTGGCGGAAGACTGGTGCACGGGGTGCGCGCTCTGCCTGCCGGCATGCCCGGTGGATTGCATCTCCATGGAACCGGTGGGCGGCAAAGCCACCGGCTGGGCGGCCTGGAGTGCTGCCCAGGCCGACGAGGCACGCCACCGTTATCGGCAGCGGCAGGCTCGCCTGGTGGAGGACCAGCGTGCGCAGGAAGCGCGCCTGGCCGCCAAGGCGGCCGCCAAACTGGCAGACCTGGCCGCTGCCAGCGGCATCACCGACCCGCAGGCCCTGCAGCGCAAGCGCTCCGTCATCGAGGCGGCGCTGGAGCGCGCGCGGTCCCGCCAGCAACCCAAGACAGGGCCGACATGAAGCTTGCCCACATCGAACCCTTCTTTGCCACCCTGAAGGCTGCCAACCCGCAACCGGTGACCGAACTCGAGTACACCAGCGTGTTCGAGTTGCTGGCCGCGGTGCTGCTGTCGGCGCAGGCCACGGACGTGAGCGTCAACAAGGCCACGCGCTCGCTGTTTGCCGTGGCCCCCATGCCGGCCGCGATGCGGGCTCTGGGCGTTGCCGGCATCGAAGCCCACATCCGCACCATCGGCCTGTACCGATCCAAGGCGCGCCACCTGCATGAAACCTGCAGGATTCTTCTGGAGGAGCACGGCGGGCAGGTGCCCCGCTCGCGCGAGGCCCTCGAGCGCCTGCCCGGTGTGGGCCGCAAGACGGCCAACGTGGTGCTGAACTGCGCCTTCGGTGAAGAGACCATGGCGGTGGACACCCACATCTTCCGGGTGAGCAACCGCACTGGCCTGGCCGTGGGCGCCACGCCCTTGGCCGTCGAGCTCGAACTGCTGAGGCGCGTGCCTGCGCCTTACCGGGCGGACGCCCACCACTGGCTGATCCTGCATGGCCGCTATGTCTGCAAGGCGCGCCAGCCCGACTGCCCGCGCTGTGGCGTCAGCGCCTGGTGCGACTCCGCGCCCGGGCGCCGCCGCTGAGTCTGCACGCGCCGTCGGTCCCCGCCTTCACCCTGCATCGACTGGCCGCCCCCTACAATCACAACCCTTCCGCACAGCGTCATGTCACAGCTTCAGCAACTCGCCGAACGGGTCGAACGACTGCTGCTTCGCCACGAAGAGCTGCAACGCACCAACGCCTTGCTGACCGAGCAAGTGCAGGCCCTCGTGGCAGAGCGGGACAGCCTGAAATCCCGGCTGAGCGCCGCACGCACGCGGATCGACCATCTCATCGACAAGCTGCCGCGTCAGGGTGCCGGCGCCAGCGCGCCTGCCGAGGCCGAGCGATGAAGCAGGTTGAGGTCACCATCCTGGGTCAGGGCTACATCCTGGGCTGCCCGGAAGGCGGCGAGGCCCGACTGGGCGCGGCCGTGTCGGCCGTGGACCGGGAGATGGGCGCCATACGCGATGCCGGCAAGATCAAGGCCCGCGACCGCATCGCCGTGCTGGCCGCGCTGAACCTGGCCTACCAACTTGCGGAGCGGCCCGAGGTACCTGCTGCCTTCGCGTCCGATGCCACAAGTTCAGAGGGCCCCCAATCCGCCGCGCCGAGGGGCGGGGCAACCACGGAGCCCGACGTGGACTTGAGTAGCCTGATCGCGCGCTTGGACGCCGCCCTTGCCGACGGCCAACTGTTGTGACAACGCGCCCAGGCAACGCAAGGCCGGGCCGTAGAATCTGCCCCGTCCGGTGTGTTTCGTCGGGTCTTATATTTCCTTGAACCGATGCTCATTGAGCCAGGGCTTGGAACATTGCTCGGCGGGCGTGATCATCTCGCGTCAGATGAACCCGAAGCCTTGCTGACCTCGCCCACCTGAACTTCCCTGAGGGTTCAGGAATGCGGCCTGATGGACACATCGGACACCTTGACAGCAGCGTTTGTCGCTATAATCGCAGCTTTTGTCCGATAT
>CAYSOD010000491.1:0-3180 GCA_964432385.1 uncultured Rubrivivax sp. | reverse complement strand
CACGTCCAGCCAGCCGTAGGTCCAGTCTGCAAAGTGGTGGCCAAAGTCTTCCAGCGCCACGCGCCGGTTCCAGTCGCCCTGCGCCCAGCCCTGAGAGTTGTCCACCGTGATCTCGGCGATCCAGTTGATGGTGGCCAGGCCGGTATGCGGGTCAGCTGGCGTGATGGGGTACAGCACCACCCGGTGACGCAGCGAGCCCAGGCCCACGAAGGAGGCCCCGGTGCGGATGGGCACGCCCGGCGTGGTGCCGCGCCACATGATGGCGCCCCCCCACTGGATGGGGGGTTGAGACGGGTGCATCTGCGCGCGGATGGCCGAGTGCAGGCCGTCGGCCGCCACCAGCAGGCGGCCGCGCTGCTCGTGGTGGCGGCCGTCGCGAGACTCGATCTGGGCTGTGACGCCGTGCTCGTCCTGCATGTAGCCCACCACGCGCTGGCCCAACTGCACGGCCTGCGGGCCCAGGCGCTCCAGCACCGTGCGGTACAGCAGCATCTGCAGCTGCCCGCGGTGCACCGAGTACTGCGGCCAGCGGTAGCCGGCCTTCAAGCCGCGCGGCTCGCTGTAGACGTCGTGGCCGTTGCGCCCCGCCAGAGCCCACTCGCGCGCCTGCAGGCCGATGGTGTCCAACACCTGCTCACCCAGGCCCAGGTCGTACAACTCGCGCACGGCATTGGGCTGCAGGTTGATACCCACGCCCAGCGGCTTGAGTGCGGGCACGGCTTCGAGCACCCGGCACGGCACGCCAATCTGGTGCAGCGTGAGGGCCAGGGCCATGCCGCCGATGCCGCCGCCGGCGATGAGAACGGGGCTGGAGTCAATCAGTTCTGCCATGACGGGCATTGTCATGGACCACCGGGTCCCGAGGACGGTGGCGCGGTGCCCCCTGCTTTCGCCAGACAGGCATTGGTGTCGAACTGCGCGTGTTGCTGGCGCGAGAGGTCACTGGGCCCGGCAAGCCCGGCAGCGTGACCTTCCCGAACCCGGGCGCGTTGGCCGTTGGCCTTACTCGGGTTTGAAGCCGATAGATTGCAGGAGCGCGGCCTGGCGTGCCGAGGCAGCGCGCAGCGAGACCAACAACTCATCCGACGTGGCGCCAGAGCCCATGGTCCAGCCCATCGTGCCGGTGAAAACCTCGCGCAGCTTGGGGTCCGGCAAGGCCTTGAGCGTGGCTTCTCGCAGCTTCTGCTGGATGGCTGCGGGCATGTCGGGGGTGGTCCACAGGCCGACCCAGGAGATTTCGGTCAGATCCTTGATGCTGAGCTCCCCGAAGGTGGTCCACCTACCGAAGACGCACGCCGTAAACGTCCTGGCAGTGGTCATAAGCATGCACCTCAAGTTCTGCAAATTGAAAGTTGAATCTTCAATTTGCAGACGTGGTGCTAGGATTCCTCTGCATGATCGAGCGCGACATCACCCCCGTATTCCGCAGTCTCGCCCGCCAGTACCCGGTGGTGACGCTCACCGGGCCACGCCAGAGCGGCAAGACGACGCTGGCAAGGACGCAGTTCCCGCACCTGCCCTATGTGAGCCTGGAAGACCCTGACCAGCGGCGGTTTGCGCTTGACGATCCGCGGGGCTTTCTTGCTCAGCACCCAGACGGCGCGGTTCTGGACGAGATCCAGCGCGCACCGGATCTGCTGTCCTACCTGCAGGGCATGGTCGATGAGGACCGGCGGCCCGGCCGCTTCATCCTGACGGGCAGTCAGCAGTTCGAGCTGATGACCCGGGTGTCGCAGTCTCTGGCGGGTCGCACGGCGCTGGTGCGCCTGCTGCCATTCACACTGGCTGAAGTGCAGCGGTTGAAGGGAACCGCCGAGGTCTCTGGCCTGCCTTCCACCCTGTTGAGCGGGTTCCTGCCCCGCATCCATGACCGACGTCTGGACCCTTCGCAAGCCTTGGCGGACTACTTTGCCACCTATGTTCAGCGTGATCTGCGGCAGCTGGCCTTGGTGCAGGATCTGCAGCGTTTCGAGCGTTTCGTTCAGCTGTGCGCGGGGCGTACCGGGCAGCTGCTGAACCTGAGCCAGCTTGGCAATGACGCGGGTGTGTCCCACGTCACCGCGCGGGCCTGGGTCGACCTTCTCCAGACCAGCTACATCGTGTACCTGCTGCCGCCCTGGTTCACCAACAGCAGCAAGCGGCTGGTCAAGACGCCCAAGCTCTACTTCGTCGATGTCGGACTGGCCTGCTGGCTGCTGGGGCTGCGCACAGCCGAGCAGGTATCGCGAGACCCGCTGTACGGCAGCTTGTTCGAAAACTTCATCGTGATGGAGGCGCTGAAGGATCGGTTCAATACCGGCGAGTCCTCACCGATGTACTTTTACCGAGATTCCGATGGCCATGAAGTCGATCTGCTGATGCCCGCAGGGCCGGCCTTGCGAGCCGTCGAGATCAAGGCGGGCGCCACGGTCAACCCAGACTATTTCAAGGGGCTCAAGGCCTTTGCGAAGCATCACCCCAACACCCTCGCTGGGGGCTGTGTGCTCTTTGGAGGAGACCAGGGCCAAGCCCGTTCAGACTGGCCGGTCCACTCTTGGCGCACCTTGGCTGCAGGTCGCCCCGCCGCCTGAGGTATTCACCCGTCTGACGCGCTCTGCGGCGCAAGCCCCTGCAACGCCTGGTAATGCGTGAGAAACACCTTCCCGCGCAGGTGTTGCAGCCACTCGGTGCTCTTCAGGCGGTCCATCACTGGGCCCTTGACTTCCGACAGGTGCAGCGTGACACCGGCGTCACGCAGGCGGGCGTCGATGGCTTCCAGGCTTTCCAGTGCGCTGGCGTCGATGTCGTTGATGGCCGAGCACTGGAGCACCACGTGGCGCAGGCCGGGGCGGCGTGCCACCTCGTCGTTCAGCCGATCTTCCAGCGCGCGGGCGTTGGCGAAGTACAGGCTCTCGTCCACGCGCAGGCCCAGCACGGCCTCGTCGGTCTGCACTCTGTGGCGCTGCACGTTGCGGAAGTGCTCGGTGCCTGGCACCAGCCCCACCTCGGCGATGTGCGGGCGGCTGGTGCGGTAGACGAACATCGCCAGCGACAGGCCCACCCCGGCGATCAGGCCGGCCTCCACACCCGCGCCCAGGGTCACCAGCACCGTGGCGACGGCGGCCGCGAAGTCTGCCTTCGAGTACCCCCACGTGCGCTTGAACACCGACACATCCACCAGCGACAGCACGGCTACCACGA
>CAYSOD010000490.1:0-3181 GCA_964432385.1 uncultured Rubrivivax sp. | reverse complement strand
GGCATGGACTTCGGCGTCCGCCACTCGTTCTGATCCAGCGCGGAGTTCGGGGAGGTTCGCCTCCCCTGCGCTGCAAAGCCGCCTTCGGGCGGCTTTTTCTTGGGCAAGCGCTTTACTTCTGACTTCCTCGCATCAAGGGGCCCCAGACATGCGGCGCCAAACGTCGTCTCAGCAGCAACCCAGTTCAGACCCTGGTCAGCCCGACTTAGGCCGCCGAGCCTGGCTTTGGCTGCCTTTGGCCGGCCTGGGCCTTCAAGGCTGCGCGGGCCGGGATGGGCTGGTGCGCGGTGGTGCCTCGCCTGCGGCCCAGGCCGAGGGATGGCACGAGGTGCCCTTGCCCGGCAAGCGCCTTACGCAGTACGCCTCGGTGCGCAAGGATGGCCGTGCGGCGGTACACGCCCGCGCGCAGGAGTCGGCCAGCATGTGGCGCCGCAAGGTGAACGTGCCCGCTGACCAACTGGGCCAGGTCCGCTGGAGCTGGCGCGTGGACCGCCTGAACGACCAGGCCAACGTGGCCGAGGTGGAGCACGAAGATGCGGTGGCCCGCGTGATCTTCGCCTTTGATGGCGACCGTTCGCGCCTGTCGGCCCGCAACCGCGCGATGTTCGATCTGGCGCAGGCCTTGACAGGTGAGCCCCCACCGTATGCCACGCTGATGTACGTCTGGGAGACCCGGCAGCCCGTGGGCTCCGTCGTGGTAAACCCCCGCAGCGACCGCATCCGCAAGTGGGTGGTGGACTCCGGGCCGGCCCACCTGGGCACCTGGCGTGTGCACCAGCGTGATCTGGCGGCCGACTTCGAACAGGCCTTTGGCGAGAAGCCGGGGCCGCTGGTGGCCATCGGCAAGATGACCGACGCCGACAACACCCGCAACCGCGCTGAGGCCTGGTACGGCCCCATCGAGTTGATCGTTTGAAGCCTCTGCCCCGGCCACCTTGGGGCTTTCCCCTTTGCGGGCTGCGCCGGTTTGCCGCATGATGATGGGCTTGGCTGACTGAACCCTGCAACCGCCAGCCTCCAGGCCCAGACCTCTTCTGACCCCGCTTCATGCTCGTCTTCATTCTTCGCCGGCTGATGCAGGCTGTCATCGTGATGCTTACGGTGGCCTTCCTGGCCTTTATGCTGTTTCAGTACGTGGGCGACCCCGTCACCAGCCTGCTGGGGCAGGACGCCACGCAGGAGCAGCGTGATCAGCTGCGCCAGGACCTGGGGTTGGACCAGCCCTTTCCGGTGCAGTTCGCCAAGTTCGTGGGCAACGCGGCCAAGGGTGAGTTCGGCTTGAGTCTGCGGCAAGGCCGCAAGGTGTCATCGCTGATCGCCGAGCGCTTCCCGGCCACCCTGGAGTTGGCCCTGGCCGCCGCCGTGGTGGCGCTGCTGGTGGGCATACCGCTGGGGGTCTATGCGGCCCTCAAGCGTGGCACCTTCGGCTCGCAGGCGGTGATGATGGTGTCGCTGCTGGGTGTGTCGCTGCCCACCTTCCTGATCGGCATCCTGCTCATCCTGTTCTTCGCCGTGATCCTCAAATGGCTGCCGAGCTTTGGCCGGGGCGACACCGTGGCCCTGGGCAGCTGGACCACGGGGCTGTTGACCGTGGACGGTTGGAAGCACCTGGTGCTGCCGGCCATCACCTTGTCTGTCTTCCAGCTCGCCTTGATCATGAGGCTGGTGCGTGCCGAGATGCTCGAGGTGCTGCGCACCGACTACATCAAGTTCGGCCGCGCGCGGGGCCTGCACAACCGGGCGGTGTACTTCGGCCACGCGCTGAAGAACACGCTGGTGCCCGTGATCACCATCACGGGCCTGCAACTGGGCGGCCTGATCGCCTTTGCCATCGTCACCGAGACCGTGTTCCAGTGGCCCGGCATGGGCCTGCTGTTCATCCAGGCGGTGCAGTTCGCCGACATCCCGGTGATGGCGGCCTACCTGTGCCTGATCGCGCTGATCTTCGTGATCATCAACCTGGTGGTGGATTTGCTGTACTTCGCCGTGGACCCGCGCCTGCGCATCGAGAAGTCGGCCGCGGGGCATTGAACGCATGATGAGCAATTCTTCTGATTCTTCAGGTGCCGCCGTGACAGCAGTACCTGCAGCGGCCCCTGGCGCCTGGGCGCGCTTCTTCGATGGCGACATCTGGCACAGCTTTCGCACCTCGCCCGTGGCCATCGTGGCCGCAGTGCTGGCTTTCATCTGCATGTTCTGCGCACTGTTTGCGCCCTGGGTGTCGCCGCACAACCCCTTCGATCTGGCCTCGCTGGACTTGAGCGATGCCCGCCTGCCCCCGGCCTGGGAGGCCGATGGCAAGGCCAAGTACCTGCTGGGCACCGACGACCAGGGCCGCGACATCCTGTCAGCCTTGATGTACGGCGCGCGCATTTCCCTGTTCGTGGGCCTGGCCTCGGTGCTGTTGTCGGTCGTGGTGGGTGTGAGCCTGGGGCTGCTGTCGGGTTTTGTGGGCGGCAAGATCGACGCTTTCATCATGCGCGTGTGTGATGTGATGCTGTCCTTCCCCTCCATCCTGGTGGCGCTGCTGATCGATGGCGTGGGCCGGGCCCTGTTCCCCAACGCGCACGAGGCCCTGGCCTTTAGCGTGCTGATCATCGCGATCTCGCTCACCGGCTGGGTGCCCTACGCGCGTACCGTGCGCGGCTCCACCCTGGTGGAGCGCAACAAGGAGTACGTGCAGGCCGCGCGGGTGATCGGCGTGTCGCCCGGGCGCATCATGCTCAAGCATGTGCTGCCGAATGTGCTGGGCCCGGTGATGGTGCTGGCCACCATCCAGGTGGGCCAGGCCATCCTGACCGAGGCCACGCTGTCCTTTCTGGGTGTGGGGGTGCCGCCCACCTCGCCCTCGTTGGGCACGTTGATCCGCGTGGGCAATGACTTCCTGTTCTCTGGAGAGTGGTGGATCACCATCTTCCCGGGGCTGATGCTGGTGCTGATCGCGCTGAGCGTGAACTTGCTGGGTGACTGGCTGCGCGATGCGGTCAACCCTCGGCTGCGTTGAGCCTGCGACCCCTTCTGCGATTCTCGGCTTCATTGCACATCGGCTTCATCGCCCAGAACTCTGTTGAACACCTTCAACCCGGCCCGCGCTGCACCCATGACCGCCCCCTTGCTTGAAGTGCGCCACCTGCGGGTGGAGTTCCCCACCCGCCGCGGCACGCTGCTGGCGCTGGACGAC
>CAYSOD010000489.1:0-3187 GCA_964432385.1 uncultured Rubrivivax sp. | reverse complement strand
CCACACCGGCCACCCGCAACCGTCGCGTCGCATCCTGCAGGGTCTCGGCAATCGACTTGGGCTGGCCGGGCAGGTTGATGATCAGAGCCTGGGCCCGGATCACCGCCACCTGGCGCGACAGGATGGCCGTGGGCACGAACTGCAGGCTGATCTGCCGCATCTGCTCGCCAAAGCCCGGCATCGCCTTGTGAGCCACGGCCAGCGTGGCCTCCGGCGTCACGTCTCTCAGGGCCGGGCCGGTGCCGCCCGTGGTCAGCACCAGGTGGCAGTGTTCGGCGTCCACCAGTTCGCACAGGGTGGCCTCGATGCCCGGTTGCTCGTCCGGGATCAGGCGGGTCACCCATTCGATGGGGTTCTTCAGCGCCGTGCTCAGCCAGGCCTGCAAGGCCGGGATGCCCTTGTCCTCGTAGACGCCGCTGGAGGCGCGGTCGCTCACGGAGACAAGCCCGATGCGGACGGTGTCGTGGGTGCTCATGTTGCGGTCTTGAGTTGGGCCTTGATGAACTGGAACAGGTCACGGAAGTGGCGCCCTTGTCTTTGGCCCATGCCCGCGGCAGCGTCAGGCCGCACTTCCAGGCGGGCCTGGCGGATCAAGGTGCGCAGTTGCTGGGCATCGGTGCCCGGGCGCTCGGCCATCCAGCGGGTGGCCGCGCTGTCGTCGGCCAGGAGTTCCTCGCGCCACTGCTCAGCCTGGTGCAGGGCCAGCGCGTCCTGCGCTCCCCCCAGCTTGAAGTTCGCCACCGCTTCCTGCAGCGGGCCAGGGTCCACCTGGCGCATGAGCTTGCCGATGAACTGCATCTGCCGCCGCCGACCCTCGTGCGATTTGGTGCGGTGGAGCTCGCGGATCGCCTCGCGCAGGTTCTCCGGCAACTCCAGCGCATTCAGACGTGAGGCGGGCAAGGCAGCCACCTCGTCACCCAAGGTCTGCAAGGCGTGGGACTCTCGTTTACGCTGGCTCTTGCTGGGCCTGCCGTCCTCGTCAAAAGGGGCGTCGGCGTCTTGGGCGGGCGAGCGGCCTGGGGCAGGGCGTCGGGGCATGCTGGGGATGATAATCGGCGGGTTCGCGGTGGCCGCTTTAGCTGCGCGCCTGCCACCTTGCCACCCTGCCACTCTGCCAGATGGCGACAGGCGCGTGCCGAGCCCGCAGAACTTGTCGCGCCTGACTTCGCCCCCACTTCAGCCTCATGTCCGCCCAGAACCACACCACCGACCGAGGCTTTGCCTACACCTTGCCGCAGTTCCAGCAGATCGTGGAGGACGTGCTGGGCATGGCCGCGCGGCTGGGCGCCTCTGACGCCGGGGCGGAGGTGTCGGAGGGCACAGGCCTGTCGGTGTCCGTGCGCAAGGGCGACTTGGAAAACGTCGAGCGCAACCGCGACAAATCGCTGGGTATCAGCGTGTACCTGGGGCAGCGGCGCGGCAACGCGAGCACCTCCGATTTCTCACGCGCCGCTCTCGAGCAGACTGTGCGGGCAGCCTGGGACATCGCCCGCTTCACGGCCGAAGACCCAGCCGCCGGGCTGCCCGATGCGGCCGACCTGGCCACTGCGCAGGAGGCGGCGCGCGATCTGGACCTGTTCCACCCCTGGCAGATCGATGCCGCGCAGGCGGCCGAACTGGCACGCCGCTGCGAGCAGGCAGCTTTCGACACGGACCGGCGCATCACCAATTCAGAAGGCGCTGGCGTGTCGGCGCAGCAGTCCCACTTCTGGGCGGGCAATTCGCGGGGTTTTCGCGGTGGGTACGCCAGCTCTCGCCACTCGATCTCGGTGGCCCCGATCGCCGGGCGCGGCCAGGGCATGCAGCGCGACGCCTGGTACAGCTCGATGCGCGACGCCCGCGACCTGTCGTCGCCAGAAGTCATCGGCCGCTACGCCGCCGAACGCGCCCTGGCCCGGTTGAAGTCCACGCGTGTGCCCACCTGCGAGGTGCCGGTGCTGTTCGAGGCTCCGGTGGCCGCCGGGCTGCTCGGTGCCCTGGTGCAGGCCATCTCCGGCGGGGCGTTGTACCGCAAGGCCTCCTTCCTGGTGGATAGCCTGGGCCAGCAAGTCCTGCCGGTGCATGTGGACGTTCAGGAGGATCCGCACCTGCTCAAGGGCAAGGGCAGCGCCCCCTTCGACGACGAAGGCGTGCACACCCGGGCCCGCCACGTGGTCACGGGCGGGGTGGTGCAGGGCTACTTCCTGTCGAGCTACTCTGCCCGCAAGCTGGGCATGCGCACCACGGGCCACGCCGGCGGCTCGCAAAACCTGAGCCTGACCAGCCGCCTGACCCTGCCCGGCGACGACCTGGATGCCATGATCCGGCGCCTGGGCCGCGGTCTGCTCGTGACCGAGCTCATGGGGCAGGGCGTGAACTACGTGACGGGCGACTACTCACGCGGCGCCTCCGGCTTCTGGGTGGAGGGTGGCCGCATCGTCCACCCTGTGGAAGAGATCACCATCGCGGGCAACCTGCGCCAGATGTTCAAGGACATCGTGGCCATCGGTGCTGACGTCTACGTGATGGGCGCGAAGTCGGTGGGCTCGGTGCTGCTGGAGAAGATGAAGCTGGCCGGCGCTTGATCGCTCCCGCCAAGGGGGCTCATGCCCTCGTATGCCGGGGCGCATGCCCCTGCCTGGAAAAGGGCCAATGCCACGGCCTGATGCAAGACCTCACGATTCGCGGGGAAACCCCCAAGGGCGAGTTGTAGCCCTTCCCTAGAATCCGCGCCTTGTGTTTTGTCCTGGACGCGCAGCGCGTCATCTTCTCAACCTCAGGAGATCCTCCATGGAACGTCGTTCATTCGTTCAAGGTGCTGGCCTGGCGGGCGTGCTCGCCGCCGGAGTCGCCCCCGCGGTCGTGCATGCGCAGGCCAACATCCGCTGGCGCCTGACCTCCAGTTTCCCCAAGGTGCTGGACACGCTGTTTGGCGTGAACGACATCTTCGCTGCCAAGGTACGCGAGTTGTCGGGTGGACGCTTCCAGATCACCACCCACGCCCCGGGCGAGTTGGTGCCGGCCTTCGGCACTATCGACGCCGTCGAGAAGGGCACCGTGGAGATGGCCAACACGGCCCCCTATTACTACTTCGGCAAGGATGAGACCTTCGCGCTGGCCTGCGCCATCCCCTTCGGCATGAACGCCCGTCAGCAAAACGCCTGGTACTACGAGGGCAACGGCCTGAAGCTGATGCGCGAGTTCTATC
>CAYSOD010000488.1:0-3196 GCA_964432385.1 uncultured Rubrivivax sp. | reverse complement strand
CACCATGTCCTGCTTCCTGTGCGGCAAGCACCGGCCCCGCGCCCAGCTGAAATCCCGCAAGCTGATGGGCAAGACGCACTTCGTGTGCGCGCCGTCCTGCAAGGAGCTTGAGGCCACCCTCAGCGCTCGCTGATACGGCCCGTCTCGGCCGCGGTGGGCAGCCCCGCCAGCGCCAGAAGTTCTTTCTCCGCCAGGGTTTCGCGCGCCAGCAATTGCTCGGTGGCAGTGTCCAGCATCGTCCGATGGCTGCGCAGCCATGAAGTGGCGCGTTCCAGTGCGGCGCTGACGAGAGCTTTGACGGCATCATCGGCGCGCTGCGCCGTGGCCGGGGCTGTGCCCGGCTGCGGCGCGACCTCCCCCGTCTGCGGCAGAAAGGCCGGCCGCTGCCCCGCCCACGAGACGGGGCCCAGCGCCTCGTCCATGCCGTAGCGCAGCACCATGTCGCGGGCCAGGTCGGTGGCCTTGACCAGGTCATCGGCCGCGCCGGTGGAGGTCTCGCCGAACACCACCTGCTCGGCGGCTCGGCCAGCCATCAGCACCGTCAGACGGTCCAGCAACTCGCCGCGGCGCTGCACGTGCCGGTCCTCTGAAGGCCGCTGCAAGGTGTAGCCCAGCGCACCGATGCCGCGCGGGATGATGGAGACCTTGTGCACCTTGTCGGCGCCCGGCAACGACAGCGCGACCAGCGCATGACCCAGCTCGTGACAGGCGACGAGGCGACGCTCAGCCTCAGACAGCAGCCCGTGGCGCTTCTCGACGCCCGCCACGATGCGCTCGATGGCCAGGGTGAAGTGCTCCAGCGTCACGGCTGAGGCCCCCATCCGCGTGGCAGCCAGTGCCGCCTCGTTCACCACGTTGGCAAGGTCCGCACCAGCCAGCCCGACGGTGATGCCAGCCACCTTGTCCAGGTCCGTGTCCGGTGCCAGCACGATCTTGCGGGCATGCACGCGCAGGATCGCCAGGCGCCCGGGGCGGTCAGGGCGGTCCACCAGTACCTGACGGTCGAAGCGGCCAGCCCGCAACAGGGCTGGGTCCAGCACTTCCGGGCGGTTGGTGGCCGCGAGCAAGACCACGCCCACGCTGGGGTCAAAGCCGTCCAATTCCGAAAGCAGCTGGTTCAGAGTCTGCTCACGCTCATCGTGCCCGCCCGCGATGGTGAAAGCGCCACGGGCCTTGCCCAGCGCGTCCAGCTCGTCGATGAAGATGATGGCCGGCGCTTGCGACCGGGCCTGCTCGAAGAGGTCGCGCACCCGCGCCGCGCCCACGCCGACGAAGAGCTCGATGAACTCCGAACCGTTGATGGAAAAGAAGGCCACCCCCGCCTCACCTGCCACGGCCCGCGCCAGCAGGGTCTTGCCGGTACCGGTGGGGCCCATGAGGAGCACGCCCTTGGGAATGCGCGCGCCCAACCGGCCATGGGCCTTGGGGTCCTTGAGGAAGTCCACCATCTCCTGCAGTTCCGCCTTGGCCTCCTCTACCCCAGCCACGTCCTCGAAGCGCACGCCTGTTTGCCGTTCCATGTAGACCTTGGCACGGCTGCGGCCTATGCCCACGAGGCCGCCCTCGCCCAATCCGCCCATACCGCCCATGCCCCCCAAACGCGAGGCCAGGCGCTGGGACAGGAAATACCACACGCCAAAGAAGATAAGCGCTGGCGCCAGCCAGGACCACAGCTGGCTGAGCCACGTGGACTCCCGCACCCGCCGGTAAGGCACCTCGAAGCTCGACAAACGCCGGGCGAGTGCGGGCTCCACCAATTCGGCCGCCAAAGCGCGCCGCCCGTCAGCCTGCGGGGCTTTGAGCGGGCCCAACAGCACGTTGCCCACCACCTGAACCTCGGCCACCTTGCCCTCGCGCAAGGCCTGCTCGAACTGGCTGTAGGGCACCAGCTCCACCGCCGAGCGCTGCTCCCACCACAGGGTCAAGCCCCACCACAGCGACAACGCCGCCAGGACATAGAGCAACGTGAAGCGCCTTTGCGGGTTCAGGAAGCTGCGGAGATCCAGACCGAACGGAGCTCGGGCGTCCGGGCGACCTTTCGGCCGAGCGTCTTGACGCGGGCTGGGGCGGGGCGGTTGTCGCGTCATCGCGCCCGACCGTAGACCCGCGAATCAGGAGGTAGGTTGCGCTGGCGCAAGTGAGGCGGCCACGCAGGGCAAGCCGCCAAAGAAGAGGTCGGCCACCATCTCCCCCAGTGCAGCGTAGGTCAGCGTGCCGTCTGGGCGCAGCCAGGTGAAAGTCCAGTTGATCATGCCGAACAACAGCATGGCCATGGGTTTGTGCAGGTCCGCGCCGAGATCGGGCCGGCAGGCGGCAATGCCTTGGGCGAAGGCGGCCACCACCCGGCGCTGGCCGTCCAGCACCGCATCGCGGGCACGCTCGTCCAGGAACTTGACGTCCTCCGTCAACACCCGGTGTTCGCTTTGCGCGTCGGCATAGGCTTGCATGAAGCGGCGAATGAGGCTGCGCAGGCGAGCCTCGGCGGAGGTGGGGGCTGCTGGCGTCGTCGACACAGGCGCGGCCGGTGCCGGCCGCGCTGCAGGTCTGTCATGGGGTACCTTGGCCGCTGTCCTCGTCAACTCTTCCTGGGCTGCCAGTTGCTCAAGCCGTGCCACATGACTGCGCACGATGTCCTCCAGCAGCGCATGCTTGTCACTGAAGTAGTGGTACAGCGTGGCCTTGGACACGCCGCTGGCAGCCGCCACCTCGTTCATGGTGGCGGCGGTGTATCCCTTGCGGGCGAACACCTGCGCCGACGCCTTCAGGATCTGGGTGCGTTGGTCGTCGTACGTGGCAGCACGCGGGCGGGCCATGGCGAGGGGGCGGGGAACTTGAACCGGCTCAGCGCTCGTCGAAGCTCAGCACCACGCGTTCGGTGAGCGGGTGGGCCTGGCAGCTCAGGACAAAGCCCGCAGCCACCTCCGCCTTCTCCAGCGCGAAGTTGCGGTCCATGCGCACCTCGCCCTCGACGAGCTTGCAGCGGCAGGTGGAGCACACCCCGCTCTTGCAGGAGAAGGGCACATCGAGAACGGCCCGCGCGGCGGCGTCGAGCAGGCTGGGGTCGGTCCTGGCGAACTCGAACTCGCGCGCGATGCCGTCGCGGACCAGGGTGACCCGGGCCAGCTCCGCATCGCCCTCGCGCACTTCATGCACCGGCGCCTGCCCGCTGAGCGTCTCGGGCGTGCCGAAGCGCTCG
>CAYSOD010000487.1:1304-3211 GCA_964432385.1 uncultured Rubrivivax sp. | reverse complement strand
GGCTGCGGTGACTGTTCGGTGCAGAGCAACTGCCTGAGCGTGGAACCGGTGGAAACCGAGTTCGGCCGCAAGCGCCGCATCAACCAGAGCACCTGCAACAAGGACTTCTCCTGCCTGAAGGGCTTCTGCCCCAGCTTCGTCACGGTGGAAGGCGGCACGCTGAAGAAGCCCAAGAGGGAGCAGCGCGGTGACCTCGCCAGCCTGCCTCCCATCCCCGAGCCGGTGCTGCCCGTGGCCGAGCGCGCCTGGGGCATCGTGGTGGGTGGCGTGGGCGGTACGGGCGTCATCACCATCGGCCAGCTGCTGGGCATGGCCGCGCACGTGGACGGCAAGGCCGTGGTCACGCAGGACTCAGGCGGCCTGGCGCAAAAGGGCGGCGCCACTTGGAGCCACGTGCAGATCGCCAATCGGCCCGAGGCCTTGTTCACCAGCAAGGTGGACATGGCCAAGGCTGATCTGGTCATCGGCTGCGACCCCATCGTCACCGCCAGCAAGGCCACGCTGGCTGTGGCCCATGCCGGGCGCACCTACGTGGCGCTGAACAACCACGGCACGCCCACCGCAGCCTTTGTCAACAACCCGAACTGGCAGTTCCCCGAGGCCAGCTGCGAGGCGGCGATTGCCGGTGCCGTGGGGCGCGAGGGCCTGGGCGCCTTCGATGCCGAGGAGGTGGCGGTGCAGTTGCTGGGAGACTCGATCTACACGAACCCCTTGATGCTGGGCTACGCCTGGCAGAAAGGGCGTGTGCCCCTGAGCCGCGCCGCGCTGCTGCGCGCCATCGAGCTCAACGGCGTGCAGGTGCAGAACAACCACGCCGCCTTCGAGTGGGGCCGGCGCTGCGCGCACGACCTGGCGGCGGTGCAGGCGCTGTTTGCCGCGCGCCAAGTGATCGAGATCGTCAAGAAGCCCTCGGTGGACGAGCTGGTCAAGCGCCGCGTGGAGTTCCTCACCGGCTACCAGGACGCCGCCTACGCCGAGCGTTACCGAGTGGCCGTGGAGCGTGTGCGCGCGGCTGAAGCCACGCTGTCCAAGGGCACGGCGCTGTCAGAGGCGGTGGCGCGCTACCTGTTCAAGCTGATGGCCATCAAGGACGAATACGAGGTCGCGCGCCTGCACACCGACCCGGCCTTCACGCGCAAGATCGAATCGATGTTCGAGGGCGACTACAAGCTCGTGCACCACCTCGCGCCGCCCGCCATTGCAAAACGTAACGCCAAGGGCGAGCTGGTCAAGCAGCCCTTCGGGCCGTGGGTGCGCAAGGTCTTCCCGCTGCTGGCGCGCATGAAGGGCCTGCGCGGCGGCGCGCTGGACCTCTTCGGCAAGACCGAGGAGCGCCGCATGGAGCGGCAGCTGCTGGCCGACTACGAGGCCTGCATTGCCGAGTTGCTGAAGAGCCTGAACGCCGACAAGCTGCCCCTGGCCGCCGAGATCGCCCGCATCCCCGAGGAGATCCGCGGCTACGGCCACGTGAAGGAGCGTCACGTCAAGGCCGCAAGGGCGAAGTGGGAGGGTCTGATGGTGAAGTGGCGCGGCGCCTGATTTCCATTCGTTTTCTATTCATCTGCTATTCTTCATGAACTGCAAGTCTTTGATGGATGGTTCTTTTATGGCCATCGGCTTGTATTCATGGAATCCACCGAAACCACCCTCGAAGCCGCACTGAGACAGGCCCTCGCCGGCCTGGGTGTGGCCACGGCGGGGCAACTTCAAGCGGCCCTAGGTCGCAGTCAGCCCACCGTATCGCGCCTGCTCAACACCCTGGGCCCTGACCTGCTGGTATTAGGCCAGGGGCGAAGCACCCGTTATGCGCTGGCGGAACCCTTCTCCGGCATGCCGCCCCGCCTGCCAGTGCATTGGGTGCACCCCGACGGACGCATCGAGGCGTGGGGCAGCGTGGCGGTGGCCAC
>CAYSOD010000487.1:0-1204 GCA_964432385.1 uncultured Rubrivivax sp. | reverse complement strand
GAACAGGCCAAGTTCCTGGCGCGCCGCGCAGATGGCCAGGCCGTGCTGGTGAAGTTCTCACCCCCGCGCGGCACACCCTTCGGCGAGCGCTGGCACGACCTGCTGCACGCCGAGGCCCTGGCCCTGCAGGTGTTGCAGACCCACGGCGTGCCCGTGGCGCAAAGCACGGTGATCGAGACACTTGCGCGGACGTACCTGGTGTCCGAGCGCTTCGACCGCCTGTCGCCCAAGGCTGGTCAACGCTTTGAGGGCCGACGCCACGCCGTGCCACTGCACGCGGTGCACGACGCTTTCGTCAGTGGGCCCCGGCAGCATTGGGCCGCGACGGCGCAGGCCCTGGTTCGCCAGCGGCGCCTGCCCGTCGAAGCGGCCTCCCAGGTGGACGCCCTTCTGCGCTTTGGCCGCCTCATCGGCAACAGCGACATGCACTTCGGCAACCTGAGCTTGTGGGTCGAGCCTGCGGACGTGGCGGCTGGGCGCTTCACACTGGCGCCCGTTTACGACATGCTGCCCATGCGGTGGCGGCCGGACCTGCAAGCCGGCACTCTGGACCTGTGGCCCTTCGCACCCGAACCGGTGGACCTGCAAAGCCCGGCCTGGGCCGTGGCACAGGCCTTCTGGGATCAGGCGACTGTCCACGCCCGCCTGAGCCCGGGTTTCCGAGAGTTGGCGCGGCAGATGCTTGGCAAGCTGGAGGGCCGCTGATGAACGGCAAGGTTGCGTCGATATCGATCACGGGGCTGGAGGCAGCCGCCGTTGAATCAGCCGCGCTTGATCGCGATCTGCAGGGGCCTGAGGTCGAGGGCCGACTGGCCTTCCACGCCTTGGGTGAGGCCCGGCGCCAAGAGCGGCCCAGGCGCGCCTTCGTGGTGGACGGCGAGCGGGTGGGCAGCGTGCAGGAGGCCCACGTGGGCGCCCTGCAGCCCTGGGCACGCTGGCTCGATGTCAGGGCCCAGGCCGTGGTGCTGACCGCCCGCCCGGAGGCCCGGCAGGCGGTGTTCGAGGAGATGAACCACCGGTTGCGCGAGCAAGGCCTGATCCGCGCCTGGCGTGACGAGCCCTTCCCGCTGCTGTCACCCACCACAGGCCGCGTGCTGGCGGTGTTCGAGCGCGCCTCGGCGCGTTTCTGGGGCACGCTCACCCTGGGCGCGCACTGCAATGGCTGGGTGGCGGGCGCTGACGGCCGGCCGCAGCAGATGTGGAT
>CAYSOD010000486.1:0-3224 GCA_964432385.1 uncultured Rubrivivax sp. | reverse complement strand
TGGAGAGGTACAGCGCCTCCTCCACCGCGGTGTTGCCGCCGCCCACCACGCAGACCTCCTGGTTGCGGTAGAAAAAGCCATCGCAGGTGGCACAGCCGCTCACGCCACGGCCCATGAAGGCCGTCTCGCTGGGCAAGCCCAGGTACTTGGCGCTGGCGCCCGTGGCGATGATCAAGGTGTCGCAGGTGTAGCTGCCCGAATCGCCCGTCAGGGTGAAAGGCCGGCGTGTCAGGTCGACCGTGTGGATGTGGTCAAAGACGATCTGGGTCTGGAAGCGCTCGGCGTGCTCCAGAAAGCGCTGCATCAGATCCGGCCCCATGACGCCGTGCACGTCCGCTGGCCAGTTGTCGACTTCGGTGGTGGTCATCAATTGCCCACCTTGGGCCATGCCGGTGATCAGCATCGGCTTGAGGTTGGCGCGTGCGGCGTAAATGGCCGCGGTGTAGCCTGCCGGGCCTGACCCCAGGATCAGAACTCGCGCGTGCGGTGAAGGAGAAGGCATCAGTTGGGCTTTCGAGCGTGGGGATGTGTGAAATTTTGCCCGCAGATGCACTGAAATCCTGCGCGTCGCCTTGGAGACCCCCCCTCAAAATCCTCGGTTCGTCGAGTTTCCGTGCCGCCTGCCATTCTTGGGCCGAGGTGGCGAAGCCGGCTACTGGGGAGCTCATGGCATGTCAATGATTTCGAACCTGGACCTGATCCGCCGGGTTCCGCTGTTCTCACTGCTGACGCCCGATCAGGCCGAGACGGTGGCCGAACACGTCATCAAGCGCCGCTACAAGCGCGGTGAAGTGATCGTCGAGCAGGGTCACAAGAGCGACGAGCTGATCATTCTGCTCACCGGGCGCGCGCGCGTGCTGACCTCGGACCACCGCGGCCGCGAGGTCATCCTGGCGGTGTTGAAGGCCGGGGACTACGTGGGCGAGATGAGCATGATCGACCACGAGCCCCACTCGGCCACGGTGCGTACCGAGACCCAGAGCGACGCCCTGGTGCTGTCGCGGGCCTTTGTCGAGCGCTGCCTGCCGGAGAACTCCAGCCTGTCCTACGCCATCATGCACGGCCTGGTGAGGCGCTTGCGCCATGCCAACCGGCAGATCGAGTCCCTGGCGCTGCTGGATGTCTACGGGCGCGTGGCCGGCGCATTGCTGAACATGTCCGAACTCGAGGGCGGCGTGCGCACGATCAAGCACCGTGTGAACCGGCAGGACCTGGCCAAGATCGTCGGGGCCTCGCGGGAGATGGTCAGCCGGGTCATGAAGGACCTGGAGGAGCGAGGCGCCATCCAGACCCAGGAGGACGGCTCGGTGCTGGTGCGCGATGACCTGCTTGAGCACTGAGTTCGACCACTGATCACCCCGGGGTGCCTCCGGGTATTCAGGCGGGCTGCACCCGGCGGACGCAGCGTGGGCGCGGTGGCCATGCGCCACAATGACCGGATGACCTTTCCGCTTGGATCGCTGCGCGCCGACGGCCTGGAGCCCCGCGGGGGAGAACCGGCTTTGGTGGCAGCCGCCTCCGCGCAGGCCCATCGATGGGCGGGCCTTCGCCTGATCCTCACAGGGGTGCTGTTGTTGCTCAGTGCCCTGGCCCTGGTCACCCACCACCCTGCCGACCCCGGGTTCAGCACCTCGGGTCTGGCAGGAGCCGGCCTGCGCAACCAGGCGGGACTGGCAGGCGCCTGGTTTGCCGATCTGGCCTATTTCGTGGCTGGGTTTTCCGTGTGGTGGCTGTGGGTGGTGGCGGCTCGGGGCTGGTGGGCCGCTGCTGCGCGACGGCTGTGGCCCCACACCGCGCAGGTGCCCGACGCCCGCGACGCCAGCTCGCGTGCCCTGTTCTGGGCCGGTGTGGTGATGCTGCTGGCCGCCAGCTGCGCCTTGGAGTGGACAAGGCTCTACCGCTGGGAATCCCGCCTGCCCGGCCCGGCGGGGGGTGTGCTGGGCCACGCCCTCGGGCCGCTGTCCATGCGTTGGCTCGGTTTCCCCGGTTCGGGGGTGTTCTGGATCGGGGTGCTGGTGGCGGGGGCCGCCATGGCCTTGCGCTTTTCCTGGCTAGAGGTCGCTGACCGCATCGGTGAGCGGCTCGATGGGCTGCGCCACCGCCGGCTGGAGCGGCGTGAACTCGAAGAGGACGCCCGTATCGGCGAGCAGGCGCTTCGCGAGCGTGAGCTGGAGGTGCAGGAGCAGCGGCTGGTGCCCCCACCCCTGCCCATCGTCATCGAGCCGGTGCTGGTGGACGTGCCCAAGTCCGACCGCGTGGCCAAGGAACGGCAAAAGCCCCTGTTCGCCGAGTTGACCGACTCGCGGCTGCCGCAGGTGGATCTGCTGGACGCTGCGCCCTCGCGTCAGGAGTCCGTCACCACCGAATCGCTGGAGATGACTTCCCGCCTGATTGAGAAGAAGCTGGGCGACTTCGGCGTGGTGGTGCGCGTGGTGGCGGCCACCCCTGGGCCTGTCATCACCCGCTACGAGATCGAGCCCGACACGGGGGTCAAGGGCTCCCAGGTGGTGAACCTGGCCACCGACCTGGCCCGCTCGCTCAGCCTGGTGCGGGTGCGGGTGGTGGAGACGATTCCCGGCAAGTCCACCATGGCGCTGGAACTGCCCAATGCGAGAAGGCAGTCGATCCGTCTGGCCGAGATCCTGGGCTCTCAGGTGTACAACGACGCCGCTTCGCTGCTGACCATGGGGCTGGGCAAGGACATCGTCGGCGCGCCGGTGGTGGCCGACCTGGCCAAGATGCCGCACTGCCTGGTGGCGGGTACCACAGGCTCGGGCAAGAGCGTGGGGATCAACGCCATGATCCTGAGCCTGCTGTACAAGGCCGACGCAAGGGATGTACGGCTCATCCTGATCGACCCCAAGATGCTGGAGATGAGCGTCTACGAGGGCATCCCGCACCTGCTGTGTCCTGTGGTCACCGACATGAAGCAAGCGGGCAACGCGCTGAACTGGTGCGTGGGCGAGATGGAGCGGCGCTACAAGCTCATGAGCCGCCTGGGCGTGCGTCAGCTCTCGGGCTTCAACCGCAAGATCGACGAGGCTGCCCAGGCCGGGCAGAAGATCTCCAACCCCTTCAGCCTCACGCCCGAGGAACCCGAGCCACTGGAGCGTCTGCCCTTCATCGTGGTGGTCATCGACGAGCTGGCCGACCTGATGATGGTGGTGGGCAAGAAGATCGAGGAGCTGATCGCCCGCCTGGCGCAGAAGGCGCGCGCCTCGGGC